>CAZDAV010000068.1:3182-5967 GCA_964503725.1 uncultured Steroidobacteraceae bacterium | reverse complement strand
CATGCGCGCCTGGTCCTGCGGCTCGCCCGGTGGCGCGTCGAGCGCCCGCTGCTCGGCCTCGGTCACGCGCCGCTCGATCCCGACACGCTCCTGCTCGACGATCGCGTCGAGCCTGGCCGCAACCCCGTCCAGCATTCCGTCCAGGTTGGCCCGCGAGAGCTCCTCCGCGCGGCGTGCCCGCAGCTGCTCCACGATCCGCCGCAGCCCCGGCACGTCGCCGCCGCGCGTGCCGCGCATGCCGCGCTGCATCAGGCGCTGGAGCGCTCGACGGATATCGCCCTCGGCCAGGATGTCGTCCGACAGCGCCTCCAGGACATCATCGGCGTCGAATGGCGGCAGGGCCTGGCTGCCGTCCCAGCGTGCGTAGCGGTAGAGGCTCACGCGGGCGCCAACCTGCGCACGTGCCTAGCGCGCGTAGCGCACGGCGCCGCCACGACGCTCCTTGTTGAGGCGCCGGTTGAGATGCAGCCCCTCCAGCACGAACTCGACGCCGCTGGCCACGCCGGCCGGCGATTCGCCCAGGTCCAGGCGGGCCACCGCGCGGCTCAGCTCGGGCAACTCGGCGACCAGGTGCTGAAGTGCCTCCGAGGCGACCAGCTCCCCCACTTCGGCTTCGGCACCCGCCTCGAAGCGCTCGACCAGCGAGACGAGCTCGGAGAGCGAGAAGTGGCGGTTGAAGACATTCACCACCGCACGCTGCACCAGCTTTTCGATCACCTTCTCCTCGCGCGTCTCGTCGCCCAGCGTCTCGAGCTCGATCTTGCCGGCTGTCGAGGCGACCACCGCGCCGAGGTCGCTGACCCGCGGCGCCGCCACCGGCTCGCCGAGCCGCACCGCCCGCTTGAGCGCGGCCGCGACCAGCGTCTCGTGGTTGGCGATCGTGACGCGCACGCTCACGCCGGAACGCTGGCTCACCTCGGACGAGCGCCGGGCGAGCTGCGACAGCTCGGCCACGATCTCCTTCATGAAGCCCGGCACCTGTACGGGGACCGATGCCGACGTCTCGTCATCGAAGGCCAGCCACTCGGCCTCCATGATGGCGATCTCCGTCTCGGAGTCCTCCGGGTAATGGGTCCGGATCTGCGCCCCGAAGCGATCCTTCAGGGGCGTGATGATGCGCCCGCGGGACGTGTAGTCCTCGGGATTGGCGCTGGCAATGACGAACAGATCGAGGCTGAGGCGCACCTTGTAGCCCCGGATCTGGACGTCGCGCTCCTCCATCAGGTTGAGGAGGCCGACCTGGATCCGCTCGGCCAGGTCCGGCAGCTCGTTCAGCGCGAAGATGCCGCGGTTGGTGCGCGGCAGCAGGCCGTAGTGGATTGTCAGCTCGTCGGACAGGTAGCGTCCTTCGGCCACCTTGACCGGGTCGACCTCGCCGACCAGGTCGGCGATGGTGATGTCCGGTGTCGCCAGCTTCTCGCCGTAGCGATCGGCGCGCGGCAGCCAGGTGACCGGGGTGCGGTCGCCGTGCTCCGCCACGAGGGCTCGGCCGACCGGGCTGACCGGGCGCATCGGGTCGTCGTGCAGCTCGGCGCCGGCGACGGCCGGCACCCACTCGTCGAGCAGCTCGACCAGCGAGCGCGCGATGCGGCTCTTGGCCTGTCCGCGCTCGCCCAGCAGGATGATGTCCTGCCCTGCCAGGATCGCGTTCTCGATCTGGGGGATGACGGTCTGGTCATAGCCGATGATGCCCGGCAGCAGCGGCTCGCCGCCCCGCAGGCGCTCGACCAGGTTGGCCCGCATCTCCTCCTTGACGGTCCGAGGCCGATAGCCGGCGGCCCGCAGCTCGCCAAGGGTGTCGATGGTCGGCCGTTCGGTCATGCGATGGCTCCTTCGGGGAGGGCAGGGTACTCGACGAGGGCGGCGGCCACCGATGCGGGGTCGCAGATGCCCCGCTGCGCGAGGGCGGCAAGGTAATCCGCGCGCTCGGCCAGCTCGGATTCCAGCGCCGCGGAACTCAGGCCGAGCGACGCGGCCAGCAGGGCGTAGGCGGCCGGGTCGTGGACCAGCGGCCGGCGTGAGCGCCCGCCATCGCTGGCCAGCATCGGCGGCTCGGGGTCGCGCTGCGCGCCGGTCAGGCTCGGGGATCGGCCACCCTCGATCGTCGCCAGGCGCGCCGACACGAGCGTGCCCTCGTCATCGAGTCGGAGGTGCCACGCCTCCTCGACGCGGCGATACATGCCGGCCGGCGTCTGGTAGGCCGAGTACTGGAGGTAGACCGTCATCCCGGCGAGATCGGCGTCGGTCGACCCCAACTCGCCGTGCAGCAGCGCGAGTGCCTCGTCCAGTGAATCGGCGTGCATCGTCGCGCCCATCCCGTAGCCGCGCCCGGCGAGTCGCAGGGCACCGCTGGCGTTGAGCCCCCAGACGTAGATCGGCAGGTGGTCGCTCATCTCGTTGACCAGCAGGTAGCCGCGCTCCGACCCGATCTCATCGGTCCAGTCGAAGTCTGCGCGCCAGCCGCGCAGGAAGACACCGACGCTGCCGGACGGGAGGAAGTCGACGAGGGCGGAGAGGGTCGTGGTCTTGCCAGCCATCGGCGCCTCGGAGGCGAGCATCACCCCGCGCCGGCGGCTGACCACTGCCCACAGGGTCGCCATCAGCCGGGCGTCCAGGCTGCCGCTCTCCACGATCTCGACCGCGCTCATCGGCCGCGGGAGGCTCCAGTGGTAGCCCCACCAGCCCTCCGGAAAGCGGCTGTACCAGGCGTCGAGTTCGGATTCCATGGTGGTGGCACGGTACGCGGCGCTCCGGCGGTGCGCAACCGCGCGCTCAGGCGGCGGCC
>CAZDAV010000068.1:0-3082 GCA_964503725.1 uncultured Steroidobacteraceae bacterium | reverse complement strand
GGCCAGCATCGACGAGGTCACGCGGTACACGGCCAGGGCGCGTTCCATCGTGGCGGGCACGGTACCCGCGCCCGACGCGGGGCGCAACAGATCCGCGGCATGGGACTTCCGTACCGCTCCAGATAGGCCCCAGGGTGTTGCCGTCGCGCACCACTGGAGGTGACCGGTGGGTTGGAGGGCGGTTAAGGGTAATTGCCAAGTCCCAGCCGCTGTAGGTCCATGCAGACGTGACCCGACAAGGGACGGAGATGGACGCTGCCGAGAACGCTGCGGAGGATGACGCCGAGGCCTACCAGGCCTTCTCGATCGCGATCGATCGGGTGCGTCACGGCGAGGAGGCCGAGGTTGCGGTGGCTGCCGTCGCGCCCGAGCCGCGGCGCCCCGAGGCGGCATCGTCCAGCGTCTGGCTGGGGGCCCGGCTCTCGATCAGCGAGCTGCCTCGCATGGTCCTGCCGAAGTGCGACGAACGCTGCCTGGCCACCGAGCACGACGCGCACGCCTACGTGGTGCTGGCGCACCTGGCGCTCGACGTGACCGAGCCGCGCCGCGTCTCCTGGTGGGAGTCGTGGAACGAGAGCCTCCAGCGCGACCTCCGAGCGGTGCGGGTCTGGTACGCCGGCTCTCCGATGCTGCCCGATACCCCTGCCGCGCGCCAGTTGCGCGCCGGGACGCGGCTCATGCGCGTCACCTCCACCGATCCGTACTGGGTCCACTACGACACGATGGACCAGGAGACGCTGTACCGGATCGAGTCGGGCCCCTACGAGGGCGATGCCCTCATCGCCGCCTCGTTCGGCCTCTCACCGCTGCTGCCCGGCCTCGCCGGAGCGCTGATCGCGCCGGACCACCCGCCGGTCCGCGACCCCGACGTCGCGACGCGCCTGCTCACTGCCGGCTGGGCGACCGTCGAGCGCGGCCTCCCCTTCGAACGCTAGGGCGCGTCTGGGCGCTCGGCCCGGCCGGCGCTATCATGCCGGCCAATGGCCGATCCCGAGCTTCCTCAGCCGCGTCCCATGATCCGCGGCGAGCGGGTCTGGCTGCGGCCGGTCGAGCCTTCGGACGTCATCGCCGACTCGGGCCTTGCCGGCGACGCCGAGGTTGGCCACTTCCTGGGCGCCAAGGTGCCGATGAGCCGGGCCTCGGCCGAGCGATTCGCGACCGAGATTCTGGCGCAGGTCGGGCAGACAAGCTACCCGTTCGTGATCTGCCTGCTCGACGAGGAACAGGGCATCGGCACCGTCTTCCTGCGTGGCGTGGACAAGGTCAACGGCAGCGGTGTGGTGGGCATCTTCATCGGCGACCGGCGGTACCTGGGACAGGGATACGGCACCGATGCGCTCAATGCGCTCGTCGACTTCGGCTTCGGCGAGCTGCGCCTGGAGCGAATCGAGCTGGAGGTCTTCGACTACAACCTGCGCGCCATGCGGTCGTACGAGAAGGCTGGATTCCAGACCGATGCCGTCCTGCGCCGGGCTCGCTTCCACCGCGGGACGCACCATGACGTGCATCTGATGTCGATCCTGCGCGACGACTGGCTGGCCCTGACGCGGGCCCGGAGCTGGGAGCTGGCCGGGCCCTAGCGCTCCGCCTGCTGCGCGCTGCGAGGCAGCGCGAGGGCGAAGGTCGTGCCGTCCGGTCCGGTGCGCTCGATCGTGATCTGACCGCCATTGGCGGCCAGCAGCTCCCGCGCGATGGTCAGCCCGATCCCGCTGCCGCTGCGCGACTCGGCGGCCGACCGCGCGCGATCGGCACGATAGAAGCGCTCGAAGACGTGCGGCAGGTCCTCCGGGGAGATGCCCGGGCCGGCATCCACGATCCGGACGATCGCCTCGTCCGGTCGCGCCTCGACGTCGACCCGCACCGTCGACCCGCTCGGCGAGTGCTGCGCGGCGTTGGCCAGTACGTTGCGCAGCGCGCGGCCGACCTGCGTCGGATCGACCACCACCGACGTGCCGGGTGGGGTGGGCTGGACCGCAAGCATTAACTGCTGCTCGCGGAAGAGCGGCTCCATGGCGCGTTCCACCTCCGCCAGCAGCTCACCGAGATCCTGGGTCACCGGCCGCCGCTGGACCGTGGCCGACTCGGCGTCGACGAGCTCTCCGAGCTGCAGGATCACTCCCGACAGCGCACCGGCCGCCGCACGCGCGCGCTCCAGCTGCTCGCGGTCGGCGGGCACGACCTCGTCGAGCATCGCCTGCAGCTGCGACTCCAGGACCGTGGCCGGCGTCGCCAGGTCGTGGGCCATGTCGCTGGCGGCGCGACGGCGCAGCATTTCGGAGCGCTCGACCCGTTCGGCCATGGCGTTGAAGGCACCGGCCAGCTCGGCCGACTCGCGGTCCGGGCCGCCACTGGCGCGCGCCGTCAGATCGCCCTGCCCCAGCCGCCGGGCGGCGGCCGCCACGCCTCGGAGCGGCAGGGTGAGTCGGGCGGAGAGGAAGAGCGCGACCGCGATGACCGCCACCACCGCCAGCAGGCCGGCCACCAGCAGCGTGACGTTGAAGACGCGCAGGACGGCGCGGTCCGGACGCGGGACCTCGATCACCAGGGTCGAGCCGCTGCCCGGCACCGGCTCCTCGATCCGCTGCGTGCCGGCCCCCGCCGGGATGCGGCCCACGTCGATGATCGGCGTTCCGTCGGCCCCGATCAGCGCAACGCGCCCGCGCATGCTGTTGGCGATGCGGCGCAGGACCACCTCGGCTCCCAGTCGGACCCGCGGACGGGACAGGTCGAGGTCGGCGATGGACCCCGCGGCCAGCGTGATGCGGTCGCGCTCCGCGGCGCTCAGCTCCTGCTCCAGCGACCCGCTCAGCAGGCGGTTCACCGCCAGGCCGGTGACCAGCAGGACGACGACCATGGCCAGCGACA
Source organism: uncultured Steroidobacteraceae bacterium (assembly GCA_964503725.1). Taxonomy (GTDB): domain Bacteria; phylum Chloroflexota; class Limnocylindria; order QHBO01; family QHBO01; genus CF-167. Next base: position 217 of record CAZDAV010000068.1, on the reverse strand, counting down.
GGGCGACCGCCAGGCGCAGGCTGAGAGGCTGTCCCCTCGCTTCCGAGCCGGTCACCCGTCGCGCTCCGCCACCAGGCGGTAGCCGGCGCTCGGGATCGTCTCGATCAGCCACGGGTCGCCGGCATCGTCGCCCAGCTTCTTGCGCAGGTTGGCGACGTGCACGTCGACGACCCGCTCGTAGACCTCGTCCGGCCGCCGGGCCACCGCCTCCAGTAGC
>CAZDAV010000067.1:1303-5988 GCA_964503725.1 uncultured Steroidobacteraceae bacterium | reverse complement strand
GGCCGCAGTACAACGGCATCCCCGCTCTCGGCATATGTCCAACGCGTGGCGTCACCGGCGGTCGGGCGCGACCAGTGGAGTGGGATGGCACGCCCTCCGCTGTACAGCACGCCGTCGCCCTGGCCCACCAGGTGCTGGAGGCGTCGCGCGTTGCCGCCGGGATCCGGATCGCCCAGGACCACCTCCTGCGTCACGCGCTGGACGAGCACGTGGCTGACCGTCAGGGGCGCCCCGGTGACCTCGTCGACGATCGCCACGCCGGCGTCCTGGCGCGCCCATTGGCCGCTGCCCGCCACCCACGACCACCCGAAGCGCCACGTGCTGTTGGTGCGGATCTCGATGGCCGCGACCGCGCGCCCGGTCGGCAGCACCACGTCCGGGTCGAACACGAAGGGTGGCCGCAGCGGACCGACCTTCGCGGCGAGCCCATCGATCGCTCCACCCGAGCCGAGCGCTCCACGGATCGCCTCCAGGTCGCCGTACAGGTTGTGGGGTGCGCCGTTATCACCCGAGCGCTTGAACCAGGGCGAGGCGCCGGTGATGCCGTTGATGTAGGGCGCGCCGGCCGCCACCAAACGCTGGAGCGTCGCCGGGCTGCCGCCGAAGCCGACCGTCAGCACCCGCAGGTCCTGGAAGAAATCGACGTTGTAGTAGCGCGCGCTTCGGATCGGGCCGGTCAGCCCCACCGTCTCTCTGCACAGGTAGATGGCGATGAAGCGCGTGGTGTCGCCCTCGACCGGCGCCTCGATCACCAGGTCAGCATTCGAAAGGTTGCGCGCGGGTCGCGCGATTGGGTGGTTCTCGATCTGCACGGCCAGCGCCACATGCTCGAGGAGCGACGGATCGTCGACCGGCAGCCCATTCAGGGGACAGGCAACCACTGGCTCGACGCTCGGCGACGGCGAAGGGCGGGGCGAGGGGGATGGGGTCGGCTCAGCAGTGGCGGTCGCCGTGGGCGACGGCGAGGCGACGGCCACTGGCGTGGTGACAGCTCTGAGCACGAGCCATCCGCTGAGCATGACAACCAACACCGCGACCGCACCGATGGCGGCAAGCGGTCCGCGCCCGAGCCGGCGGAGGCGATGCATGCCAGAGATCGTAGCCGGTAAGAATTGGGCAGGCGTGGCACCATTGACCCATGGAGCATCGGGTCATACGTCACGTTGACACCCCCGCGCCCAACCCACGCGCCTCGCTGGCCGCCCTGCTCTCCTTCCTCTTCCCCGGCCTCGGTCAGGCATACAACGGGCAGTCCGGGCTGGCCTGGCTGCTGGCCGCGCCGGCCCTGGTCCTCGTCGGTGTGGTGATCGCTGTGATGCTGGTGGGCACCTCGCCGCTCTTTGCTCGGCTCTTCGACTTCCGCTTCCTGATCGCCCTGGTCGTGCTTGACCTGGTCCTGCTCGCCTGGCGACTGATCGCGGTGGTGCAGGCCCACGGCCGTCGCGAGCGGCCGAGTCCGCGAAGCTGGGCGACGTGGGTCACTGCGTTGCTGGTGACCGTCACACTGGCGATGCACGCGCTGCCTGCCTACTACGTCGCCAAGGCGATCGAGACGCTCGATGCAGTCGCGCTGGGCGGCGCCCGCGGCAGCGACCTGGACGACGTCTTCCCCCACTTCTCCGGTCTGCCGGAGCCCTCGGACCAGCCGGACGTGGCGGCGGGAGAGCGAGTGAACGTCCTGTTGGTGGGTGTCGACAGTCTCCCCGGTCGGACCACGCAGCTGACAGACACCATGCTGGTCGTAAGTCTTGACTCAGACGGAACGCGGTCGGCCATGGTCTCGGTGCCGCGCGACCTCTATGGGACGCCCCTCCCGGGCGGCGGGGTCTACAACCAAAAGCTGAACACGCTGATGGTGCGTGCCGCTGCACATCCCGACCAATACCCGCTCGGGGGTATCGGCACCCTCAAGGCGGCCATCGGCGAGCTGCTGGGCGTGCAGATCCACTACTTCGCCGCGATCAACCTGCTCGGCTTCAAGCAGACCGTCGATGCGATTGGCGGCGTCGAGATCACGGTCCAGCGGGCCATCAACGACCCGACCTACTACGACGAGTTCGATCGGCCTGCCGGCTTCTTCCTCCAGCCAGGGACGCACCACATGGATGGACATATGGCGCTCGCCTTCGTGCGGTCGCGCAAGGGGGCCGGGGACAACGACTTCACGCGAGCGGATCGCCAGCAGCAGCTGCTCGCCGCGGTGCGAGCGAAGCTGACCGCCGGCAACCTGCTCCTGGCGCTGCCCGGGCTGCTCGATGCCGTGAAGAACACGATCGCCACCGACGTGCCGAGCGACCGAATCGCCGAGCTGGCGCAGGCGGTCCAGGACGCAGACATGTCGCAGCTGCAGCGGATCGTCCTGCAGCCCCCGGAATACATGCGGGCGGATCCGTTCTCGAGCGCGGGCTACATCCTGATCCCCGATCTCGAGGCGATCCGCGCCGTTGGCGTGGAGCTGCTCGGCGCCGTGCCGCCAACGCCCTCCCCATTCCACTAGTCAGCCTCGGAGGGGCCTCGCAGCGGACTGCTAGACTTCGGCCGGTCATGCCCGGCTTCGCCACCCGCGCCATCAAGGCCGCCAGCCGGGTCCCGGCGGCGCCACAGCCGCCGGTCAATGTGCCGATCTACCAGACCAGCACCTTCGAGGTTGCGAGCGCCCTCGAATTGGCCGAGCTGCTCGAATTTGCCCGACCCGGCCACTCGTACAGCCGCTACTCGAACCCGACCCACGCGGCGCTTGAGGAGGCGCTCGCCGAGCTGGAGGGTGCAGAGGCCTGCCACATCACCGCCTCCGGCATGGCCGCCGTGCACGGAGTGGTGCTCTCCCATCTTCGCGCAGGCGACGAGATACTCATCCCGCGCGCCGTGTACGGCGGGATGGTCGGGCTGGCGCGCACCGTGCTTGCACGCTCGTCGATCAGCGCCCGTGCGGTCGACACGACCGACCTCGACGCGGTTCGGGCGGCCATTGGGGAGCGGACGCGCCTCGTCTGGCTGGAGACGATCAGCAACCCGACCACGGCCATGGGCGACATCGCGGCCATCGCAACGCTGGCTCACGAGCGCGGGGCCGCGGTCGCCGTCGACAACACCTTCGCCTCGCCGTACCTCTGCAATCCCCTGGCGCTTGGGGCCGACGTGGTGGTGCATTCGACCACGAAATACATCGGCGGCCACTCGGATCTGACCGGTGGCGCGATCCTGGGAAGCGCCGAGCGCGTCGTCGCCGCCCGCGAGATCGTGATCAACGCCGGTGGCAATGCCGCGCCACTCGAAGCGTTTCTGGCCCTGCGCGGACTGAAGACGCTGGCACTTCGCATGGACCGGCACAGCGCCAATGCGCTGGCCGTGGCGCGGGCCCTGGAGGGGGCGCCGGGCGTCGCCGAGGTCCGCTATCCAGGCCTCCCGTCCCATCCGCAGCACGCCCTCGCGACGCGGATCCTGCGCGGGGGGATGGCCGGCGGCATGCTGGCCCTCGAGCTGTCCGGGGGTCGACCGGCCGGAGAGCGATTCCTGGATCTCCTGCGTGTCGCTGTTCACGCGACGAGCCTCGGCAGCGTCGAAACCCTGTGCAGCCACCCCGCGTCCTCCTCTCATCGCCAACTCGGCGACGCCGAGCTCGCCGAGGCAGGCCTGTCGCCGGGAACCATTCGCGTCTCGATCGGCCTGGAGGAGGCAGAGGACCTCGTCGCAGACCTTGCCGCCGCCGCCGCCGGCGCCGCTATCTGAAATCGGAGGACCAATGAGCCGATCGAGCGCAATGGCCCCCGCAGGCCGGCGCGCTGACCGGCTGGCGCGCGGGGCCGAGCGGCTGCTGCGCCTGGCAGCCGACCCCAGGCTCGCGCTGGCCCTGCTCCTCCTCGCGGCCGCCTGGAACGCCGCGGCGGCGGCACTTCCGTCTGGAGCGGGGCTGCTTGCCACCCCCGCATACCTTGTCCTCCTCGGAGCCATCTTGTGCACCGGTGCCGCGAGCGTCGCGGTCCGCATCCCGACGGCCTGGCGGGAGTGGCGCCAGCCCGCCATGCAGACCGAGGCAGCCGACCTGCTCTCCATGGTGCTGCCAGTGGCCGGAACGCTCGACCAGGACCGCCGCGTCAGCCTGGCGGGCGTCCTCCGTGGAGCTGGCTACCGGATCGCCGAGCGCGGCACCGGCGACCGCTGGTCCCTCTCCGGAACGCGACGGGGCTGGTCTCGGCTCGCCGGCCAGCTCAGCCACCTCGCCCTGGTGATCATGGTGCTCGGGGCCGCCGCCGGCCATGCCTTCAGCACGGAGACGAACTTCAGCCTTCTCCCCGGCGAGCAGGCCCTCCTTGGAGCGCCCGAGCCTGGCTTCACCGATGCCGTGCGTCTCGACCGGTTCGACGCCGAGTTCGGAGTTGATGGACGTCCCCTGCGGCTCCACGCCACGGTCACCTTCCTGCGCGGGGGAGAGCCCGCCACAACCGAACTGGTGCAGGTCAACCGCCCCGGGGCGTTCGGTGGGTTTCTGCTGCATGGCTGGACGTATGGCCCCGCTGCCCGTGTCCGCGTGGAGTCGCTGGCCGGCCAGCCGCTGCTCGACGCCCCGCTCCGCCTGGTGCTGCGGGGCGAGCGCTTCGACCGCCCGGAGGCGGAGCTCGCGAATCTCGGTCGCCGGCTGAGAGCCGCCGTGGACGCGGATTCGACGTGACCAGCGTCATCGACCT
>CAZDAV010000067.1:0-1203 GCA_964503725.1 uncultured Steroidobacteraceae bacterium | reverse complement strand
CGCCGGCTGAGAGCCGCCGTGGACGCGGATTCGACGTGACCAGCGTCATCGACCTGTGGCGGGCGGTCGACCCCGAGGCGCGGCTCATCTCGGGTTCAGTCGATGCGCTCCGCCGCCCGGCCAGGGGCGTCCGACGAACGCGGGCGGCCTCGCCGCACCTGCCGCCGGCGGCGGACGGGGAGCTGCTCGTGGTGGACGGTCCCCTGCTGGTCGGAGGCTCGCTCGAGACCCTTCTCTCGGCAGTCCATGCCGCCGGGCTGCAGCCGGCGGCCATCGTGGTGGCCGGGCTGGCGGCGACGCAGCGCCTCGATCCGGCGGGCGACGCGGTTCCGGTCCTTGCCAGCGCACGGCCCGTCGCTCCGCTGACGGAAGCGCTCGCCGCCTACCTGCGCGACGAGACAGGACACCTCGAGCGGCTCACCGCCGAACTGCGCCTTGCCGCGGCCGAGGCGGCACTCGCCGACCTGGAGCCGGGGGCAGCCAGCGGGCTGGTGGCGGCTCGCATGCGGCGCGGGGTGGCAGTGATAGCGGACGGGGAGGTGCGTGCCCTTCACGCTCGACCGGCGGGACGGGCGCTCGCCGCTCGTTTCGCCGCCGCCCACGCGCGGCTGCTCGGAGGCGGTGCTCGGGAAGGCAGCTCGCGACGAACTCGCGACGGCCTGTGGCTGCTGGAGCGTCGGGTCCGGACCGGGGCTGCAGTCTGGTTCTTCGACGATCTCCCATTTGCCCGGGTCGATGAGGTCGCCGCCGAGGCCCTGGGGGTGACCCTGCGCGCCCTGCTGCGCCGGGCCCCGGCACCACGGGCCGGCTCACGACCGAGCCCTCGGAACGCAGAAACGCCGCCGCTCGGCCGTTTTGGCGCGACCCTGTTGGCGGTGGCCCGCAGCAACGGTCGCATTGCCCCAGCCGCGCGGAGCCTGGGCGTGCACCGCAACACCGTCCTGTACCGCCTCCGCGCGGCGAGTGCCGAGCATGGCCTCGACCCGCGCCGGCCGGAGGACGCGCTGCGCATCCTGGCCGACGCCGAGGGCCGGCACCGCTGACCGACGTTGTGCAACCTGCACAAACATTGGGCGGCCCGACCCGGATTGCGGACGGCCACCGGGGCCGACCTGCGCGTAGGCTCGGTGGCGTCCCTTCATTTCGTGCCAAGGAGTCCGCATGGCCACCAAGGAGCTCGCCGCCGCCCTGAAGCTCGCCGAG
>CAZDAV010000066.1:0-6022 GCA_964503725.1 uncultured Steroidobacteraceae bacterium | reverse complement strand
CGCATCGGCGTGGCGATCGGCGACGAGGAGACGGGCCAGGCCTTCGCCCGCCCGGCGCTCCATCGGCGCAACCTGGCGGCTGACCTTCGACAGATTCGGGGACTGGCGGACGCGGAGGGCGCGACCACCATCGTCCTCGGTCTGCCGCGGAACATGGACGGCAGCGAGGGCTTCCAGGCGAAGGCGGCGCGCACCTTCGGCGAGGAGGTTCGGGGGCTGGGGCTGGAGGTCGTCTACATCGACGAGCGCCTGACCAGCTGGGAGGCGGGGGAGCGGCTTGCCGGGGAGGGGGGCCGACAGCGCCGCGCTTCGGGTGAGCGGGACTCGGCCGCGGCCCGCCTCATCCTGCAAGAATACCTGGACGCGCGGGCCATCCGGCATCCGCCGCAGGAGACCGCATGACCCAACCACCCGACCCGCGCTGGGACGTCGACGAGCGGCGAAACTCCCGCATCCGCCAGCTGCGCGACCAGCGCGAGGCGCCGATCCGGCGGCGACGCACGTTCCAGCCGCTGATCCTGGTCGTCTGGTTTGCGGCCGTCATCGCCTTGGCCGGGGGCGTGATCTTCGTCGGTCTGCTGGCCTTCTCGCCGCGGCTCATGGAATGGGTCGAGGAGCACCCTGGGTCGATCGAGCACGGCCTGGTCCGCGACTTCGTGCAGTGGTACGAGCCCGGGGCACTCGCCGACGAGCCGGCCGGCGCCGACGGGCAACGCATCACGGTGGAGGTCGTCCTGGGCACGAACGACGCCGAGATCGGCCAGCTCCTGGTCGAGAAGGGGCTGGTCAGGAGTCAGCTCGTCTTCCTGTATTCCGTCATGCAGGCCGGTCGATCGGGGGATCTGCAGGCCGGCATCTACGACCTCTCGCCCGCGCTCCGCCCCTCGCAGATCGTGGCTGCCCTCAAGCAGGAGGCGGGCGAGGAGGTGACGATCACCCTCATCGAGGGCTGGCGCCTGGAGCAGATGGTCGGCTACCTCGGTGGCACGCAATTGACCATGAACCTGGAGGAGTTCGCCGACATGGTGCAGGCCCCTCCGCAGGACCTGATTGCGCAGTACGACTTCCTCACCGATCTGCCGCTGGGGCGCACCCTGGAGGGGTACCTCTATCCCGACACGTATCGGGTCGACGCCAATGCGACCGCCCGCGAGGTCGTGGAGAAGCTGCTCGATACCTTTGGGCAGCGGCTGACCATCGAGATTCGTGATGGTATCGCCGCCCAGAACCTGACCATCGACCAGGCGGTCACCCTGGCCAGCATCATCGAACGCGAGGCGGTGCTCGACGCTGAACGGCCAATCATCGCCGGCGTGTATCTGAATCGCATTCGCAATCCCACCGCTGGCACAGTCGGCCTCTTGAACGCCGATCCGACACTCCAATACGGGCTCGCCAGCGCAGCGTTCGGATTGCTGCCGGTCCGCGACTGGGACGGCATCGACTGGTGGCCGCCGCTCCAGTCCGGGGGGAACGAGGTGGTGCTGCCCGACGAGCTGGCCGGGTACCAGAGTTATCTCGTCAAGGGGCTGCCCCCGACACCGATCGCGGCGCCACGCATCGGGTCGATCGCCGGGGTGGCGGCGCCCGATACGGCGAGCGGCTTCTTCTACTTCGTGGCCGGGTGCCCGAACGGGGTCCGCGACGGGTCGCATTACTTCGCCGCGACGTTCGGGCAGCACGAAACGAATATCGCGAAGGCCAATGGCGAGTGCCCCGCCTCGTGAGCGAGCCGAGCTCCCGCACGGCTGCCGCCGACACGCAACCAGGCGCCGAGCGCCTGGAGCGAGCACGGGCTCTCCTCGATTCGCTCGAGCTGGATGCCCTGCTGATCAGCCGCGGCGCGCTGAAGCGCTGGCTCGCCGGCTTCGTCCTGCTGCGTGGCGAGGATCCCGGGCACGGCTTCGCCGGGACGCTGGTCGTCACCCGCGACGAGCAGCTGATCCTGGCGGACAGTCGGTACGTCGAGCAGGCGCAGGTCGAGGCCCCGGGCTGGACGCTGGTACGCACCACGCGACGGCTCGACGAGGAGCTCGCGGACCTGTTCGTCGCGCAGTCCATCGGCCGCTGCGGCGCGGAGGCGGAGATCCTCAGCCACGCCACCTGGGAGCGGATTCGGACGTCGGCTCCGGCTGTCGACCTCGTACCCGTCGACCAGGATCTCGCCAGGCTGCGCATCGTGAAGGACGACGACGAGCAGGCGGCGCTGTCGCGCGCCTGCGCCCTGACCGATGCCTGCTTCGGGCAGGTCCTGCCCCTGATTCGACCCGGCATCACCGAGCTGGAGCTCGCCTGGCAGCTCGAAGACCTGATCCGCAAGGCGGGCGCCGAGGCACTCTCCTTCGACACGATCGTCCTGTTCGGGGCGCGAGCCGCGATGCCGCACGGTCGCCCGAGCGCGACGCAGCTGGAGGCGGGGCAGGCAGTGCTGCTCGACTTCGGTGCGCAGGTCGACGGCTACCGGGCCGACATGACCCGCACCGTCTTCTGTGGCGAGCCGGGTCCGGATGCGCGCCGCCTGTACGGGCTTGTCGCCGATGCGCAGCGCGTGGCGGAAGAAGCGGTGCGCCCGGGGGTGTTCGGAACCGAGGTGCATGCTGCCGCCGTTGCTCACATCGAGGGCGGAGGGGAGCCGCCATTCGGGCACGGGCTGGGGCACGGCATCGGACTGGACACGCACGAGCCGCCGAGCCTGTCGCGGATCGGCTATCCGGGGCAGCAGGGCGGGACACTGGAGGCCGGCATGACGTTCACCATCGAGCCGGGGATCTACCTGCCCGGCAGGATCGGGATCCGGATCGAGGACGACTACCTGCTGACCGATGACGGCCTGCGACGCTTGACCGCCTCGACTCGCGACTTCGTGGTGCTCGGGCCATGATCGACACCGGCGATGTCAAGAAGGGCGTCATCATCGAGCTCGACGGGCAGCTCATGAAGGTCCTGGACTGGACCCATATCAAGATGGCGCGCGGGTCGGCGCAGGTCCGCATCAAGCTCCAGAACGTGCGCAAGGGCGACATCGTGGAACGCACCTTCCAGGCCGGGACGCGGTGGCCCCGCGCCCGGGTCGAGCAGCGCAAGGTGCAGTACCTGTACGGCGACGGGGACGCATTCCACTTCATGGATAACGAGACGTACGATCAGTTCTCCGTCAGCGCGAAGCAGATCGGCGACGACGCGCACTTCCTGAAGGAGGGGACCGAGGTCTTCGTCAGCATGTTCGACGCGGAGGTGCTGAGCGTCGACCTGCCGGTCAGCGTGGACCTGCGGGTGACCCAGACCGATCCCGGCTTCGCGGGCGACACGGCCACCGGTGCTCGCAAGGCGGCAACCCTGGAGACCGGGCTCGTGGTCCAGGTCCCGCTCTTCGTCAACGAGGGCGACATGCTGCGCATCGACACCCGCAATGGCGAATACATGACGCGCCTGCAATAGACCGATGACGACCGATCCCGACCAGGTGACGCTCTGGGAGGCGCCCAAGCCGGCGCCGCGCATCCTGCGCGTCACCGACCTCAACCGTCGCGTGCGAACCCTGCTCGATGGCGATCCTGCCCTGGCCGATGTGTGGGTCGAGGGTGAGGTCAGCCAGCCCTCCTACCCGCCGTCGGGCCATTGCTTCTTCACCCTCAAGGATGCCGCCAGCCAGGTCAAGGCGGTCCTGTTCCGGGAGGAGCTGGCGCGCGCCACGGTCAGGCCCGAGCACGGCATGCAGGTCATCTGTCACGGCAAGGTGCGCGCCTACGAGCCGCAGGGCACGTACCAGGTCCACGTCGAGTCGATCACGCCGGTGGGCGCCGGCGACCTGCACCAGCAGTACGAGGCGCTGCGCACGAAGCTGGCCGCGGAGGGCCTCTTCGACGAGGGCCGCAAGCGCGCGCTCCCGCGATGGCCGAGGCGGATCGGGGTGGTCACCTCGCCGGTGGGCGTGGTGTGGCGCGACATCGGCAACGTCATGCTGCGTCGCTACCCGATCGGAGAGCTGGTCCTCTCGCCCACGATCGTTCAGGGCCCAACCGCCGCCGGCGCGATCGTGCGTGCGCTCGATCGGCTGTACACCGTTGGCGTGGATCTCGTCATCCTGGCGCGTGGCGGCGGCTCGCTCGAGGACCTCTGGTCGTTCAACGACGAGCTGGTGGTGCGTGCGGTCGTCGCCTCACCGGTGCCGGTCGTGGTCGGCGTCGGGCACGAGTCGGACGTGACGCTGGCGGACTTCGCCGCGGACCTGCGTGCCCCCACGCCCTCGGCGGCCGCCGAACTGGCGGTCCCGGACCTCACCACGTTCCCCGCCATCCTCGACCGCCTGCGCGACCGCGCCTCTGCGTCACTCCTCGGTCGACTCGCCGACCGGCGCAGTTTCCTGGCGCAGGAGAACCGTGCCCTGGGACGCCTCCGGCCCGATACGGCCGCCGCCCGCCAGCGCGCGGCCGAGCTGCTCGATCGCGGCCACCGTGCCCTTGGGGCGCGCGCCGCGCGCGAGATGGCGGCACTGACGGGACTGGGCGATGCCCTGCGTGCCCTCTCGCCGGCAGCGACGCTCGAGCGCGGCTACGCGGTGGCGCGCCTGGCGGACGGCTCGATCGTCCGGGACCCGCGGCAGGCCGCCCTCGGCGAGCCGCTGGAGGTGATCGTGGCGCGCGGTACCCTCAGCACGCGCGTCGAGGCGATCGCCGACGGCAACGAGGAGCTGCTGCGATGACCGAATCATCTGCCCCCGACGACCTGGCGGCGCGCCCCTTCGACGAGCTGGTCGGCGAGCTGCAGCGCATCGTGCAGGCACTCGAGGCGGGCAACCTGCCCCTGGAGGAGAGCATCGCCCGCTACCGCGAGGCGCTGCACCTGCACGCGGCTGCCGAGGCGCGCCTGCGTGAGGCAGAGCTGACCATCACCCAGCTCGGCCGAGGCCTGGACCAGGGCGCCCCGCAGGCTCCGCCCGACGAGCCCGGCTCCTGAACAGCGCGCCGACGCCGGGCGCGATCCGGCCGGCTGTGCCGGCCGACGCCTCGGCCCTGGCCGAGCTGGCCACCCAGCTCGGATATCCCACCTCGTCGCAGGATGTCGCGGATCGGCTGGCAACGATCAATGTGGACGCGGTGGTCCTGGTCACCTGCGACGACGGGGGTCGAGTCGTGGCGTGGGGACAAGTGGAGCTGCGTCGCACGCTGGTCGAGCCACTCTCCGCGCAGGTGATGGGGCTGGTCGTGGCGGACGGACTCAGATCGGCCGGGATCGGTCGTGACCTGCTGGCCGCGCTCGAAGGGTGGGCCGTCGGGCATGGGTGCCGGCGCATGCTGGTCGGCACGCGGGTCACCCGCGAGCGGGCGCATCGGTTCTATGAGCGCGAGGGGTACGAGGTGCTCAAGACCTCGTACTTCCTGGTCAAGCAGCTCGCTCCTTGATCGCCGCCGAGGGAACCCGAAGCGGCCCACGACTATACTTTCGAGCGTAAAACCGACCCGGAGAGCCGCGTGACGATCCTGGACAGCCTGAATGACCCCGCCAAGCTGCGCGGCCTGAGCGCCGAAGCCCTCGAGACGCTCGCCGCCGAGCTCCGGGAGAAGATGATCCGGACCGTGCAGCGCACCGGCGGCCACCTGGCGAGCTCGCTCGGCGCCGTCGAGATCACGCTGGCACTGCATCGCGTCATGCATTCGCCGCGTGATCGGATCGTGTGGGACACCGGGCACCAGGCCTATGCGCATAAGCTGCTGACCGGGCGGCGGGACGCGTTCAACACGCTGCGCCAGGTGGATGGCGTCGGTGGCTTCCCGCGCCGCAGCGAGAGCGACCACGACGTCTTCGACGGTGGGCACGCGGGGACCGGGGTCAGCATCGCGGTCGGGCTGGCCGCGGCGCGCGACCTGCGACCGGCGAGCGACCCGGGGCTGCGACAGCGGATCGCGGTCTGCGTCGGTGATGCCGCCATCCAGAGTGGCTTGACCTTTGAGGCGCTCAACCACCTTGGGGAGACGAAACATCGGCTGCTGATCGTGCTGAACGACAACGAGATGAGCATCAG
>CAZDAV010000065.1:0-6190 GCA_964503725.1 uncultured Steroidobacteraceae bacterium | reverse complement strand
ATCACCCGCATCGCGCAGCTGGCACGCGCCACCGGCATTCACCTGGTGGTCGCCACGCAGCGCCCATCGGTCCAGGTCATCACCGGGTTGATCAAGGCCAACATCCCGTCGCGCATCGCCTTCGCCATGACCAGCGGGGTCGACTCGCGCACGATCCTGGACGCGGTCGGAGCCGAGGATCTGCTGGGGCGTGGCGACATGCTCTACCAGCCGATCGATGCGCCCCGCGCGGTGCGCCTGCAGGGCGTGCTCGTGACCGATGGCGAGATCGAGACGGTGGCGCGCCACTGGCGGCAGCAGGGCGGCCCCCAGTACCGCCCCGAGATCACCGCGGCGAAGCGTGACGGCAAGGGCGGCGGGCGACCGGGCGACGCCGACGGCGATGACGATGGGGATGCGCTGCTGTCGCAGGCGATCGACATCGTGCGTCGTTCGGACAAGGCCTCGGCCTCGCTGCTGCAGCGTCGCCTGCGCATCGGCTACGCACGCGCCGCCCGGATCCTCGACCAGATGGAGGACCGCGGCATCGTCGGCGTCGCCGACGGCAGCCGGTTCCGCGAGGTCCTCATCACGTCAGACGGATGGGGAGGCGACGTCGGTCGAGACGACGACGGGGAGTGACCGACCGAGAGGGGACGGACCGGGAGCCGACGAAGCTCGGCGAGGTGCTGCGCACCGCTCGCGAGGCACGGTTCATCGACCTGGCGCGCGTCGAACGCGACACCAAGATCCGGGTCCGCTACCTGACGGCGCTCGAGAGCGGCGACTACCGCGACCTGCCGGGGACGGTCTACACCCGCGGCTTCCTGCGCAATTACGGCCTCTATCTTGGCCTCGATCCGGAGTACCTCGTCGATCTGTATCGGCTGGAGATCGGATCGGTCGCCGACCGTCCCACGCTGCCGATCCCGCCGCAGCCGATCGGCGACCGTCAGCAGCGCCCGCTGGTCGTGAGCTCCGGGGCGGTGGCGGCCGTGATCCTGACGCTGCTGGTGGCGGCGTTCGCCGTCTACCTCGTCGGCGAGCTCCTCACCTTCGCGCGCACCCCCGAGCTGGAGATCACCGATCCCGCGGCTGACCTGCCCGCCTACGAGGGCACCCAGTACCTGGTCCACGGTGTCACCGAACCGAACTCGACGATCACCACTGACGGCCTGCGCGAGAACCCGAGCGCGAAGGCCGATGCCGAGGGCGCCTTCAGCGTCCTGGTCGGCCTGCTGCCGGGGGCCAACCTGATCACCTTCGTGGCCAACGACCCGCTGACCGGACGCGACAGCCCCGAGGTGCGGCGCACGATCACCGTGGTCGGGGATGCCATCTCGTCGCCTGGCAGCGCGATCGCGATCGACGAGCCGGCCGAGGGGGAGCCGATCGCCGAGGGCACGGTCACCACCGCGGGCACGGCGCCGTTCGACGCGGCGCTCTCGGTCAGCGCGACGCTGGTCGCCCCGCCGGGGCCCACGTTCGCGATCCACAACCTGGCCGGACAGACCGTGGCGGTGCAGATCGAGGCCCCGGTCGCCCCCGCGCCGCTGGCCATCGAGGCCAGACCCAACGGTGCCTTCACGGGAGAGCTGGCGCTGATGCCCGGCACCTGGGACCTGTCGGTCGCGCAGCTCGACACCACGCCGCCGGTTGCGGCCGTGCGACGGATCGTGGTCGGGGCGGAAGCAGGCCTGCACGGCACGCTGACGGTCGCGGGCGCCTCCTCGTATCTCGAGATCGACGAGGATGGCGTGCCGAAGGTGGGGGTCTCCGGCCGGGTCGGCGACCCGGGTATGGCGGTCGACCTGGCGGCGACCGGCACGCTGCGAATCCGCGTCGGCAACGCGGGCGCAATCTCGATCACGATCAACGGGGTCGCGTTGCCGTCGATGGGGGGCGACGACGCCATCGTGGAGTGGAGCATCACCCGGCTCTCGTGAGCGACGACGGGGAGCACGCGCGCCTCGCGAACGGCGAAGATAGGGGAGCGGGACCCCGGCAGGAGGCGATATGGCCGATTCATCGTTCGACGTGGTCAGCGACTTCGACCAGCAGGAGCTGGTGAACGCCCTCGACCAGGTACGGCGCGAGGTGGCGACCCGCTACGACTTCAAGGGAGCAAAGGTGTCGCTCGAGCTGGGCAAGGCCGAGATCACCCTGCATGCCGACGACGAGTTCCGCGCCGCATCGGTCAAGGACCTGCTGCAGACGAAGGCGGTGCGCCGCGGCCTGTCGCTGAAGGTCTTCGACTGGGGCCGCCTTGAGCCCGCCGCGGGAGGGACGGTGCGCCAGCAGATCACGCTGCACCGCGGCCTGACCTCGGACCAGGCCAAGGAGATCGCCAAGATCGTGCGCGAGCGCTTCCCCAAGGTGAAGCCGGTGATCCAGGGCGACGCGGTGCGCGTCGTCGGCAAGAGCAAGGACGAGCTGCAGGGCGTGATCACCCACCTGCGAGCGCTGGACTACGCGGTGGCGCTGCAGTTCACCAACTACCGATGAGCCCGCCGACCGAGCCCGATCTGGCTCGGGCCGCCGCCGTGCTCGGCGCAGCGCTTCGGGATCGCGGCTGGCGGCTGGCGACCGCCGAGTCATCGACCGGCGGCCTGATCGGGCATGCCATCACCATGACCCCCGGGGCCAGCGACTACTACGCCGGCGGCGTGATCTGCTACTCGAACTTCGCCAAGGAGGTCGGCCTGGGGGTGCCGCACGACCTGATCGAGGCGCATGGGGCGGTCTCGGCGGAGGTCGCCGCGGCGATGGCCACCGGCGCGGCGCACCGCTTCGAGGTCGAGGTCGGCATCAGCGTCACCGGCATCGCCGGGCCTGACGGCGGCAGCGAGCGCAAGCCGCTCGGCACCCATTTCGTGGGCGTGGCGCGGCGGGGCCATCCGGCCAGGGTGGAGCCGCACCTCTTCACCCACGACCGGGATGGCAACAAGGCTGCCGCGGCCCTCGCCGCACTGTCGCTGGCCCTCGACGAGGTCATGACGGCCTCGGCCAACCACTAGGCGGCGAGCGCATGCAGCCCGGCGAGCGGATCCACCTCATCGGCATCGCGGGCTCGGGAGCGGCAGGGGTCGCGCTGCTGCTGCACCGCGCCGGCGCGCGGATCGACGGCTGCGACGCCGATACGCCCTCGCCCTACACCCCGCCGCTCGAGGCGGCCGGGATCGCAGTCATCAGCGGGCACGATCCGTCGCACCTCGCAGGCGTCGAGCGCGTGGCCATCACGCCGGCGCTGCGAGCCGTTCCCGACCTTGCGGAGCTTGTTGCTGCGCGCGACGCCGGCCTGCCGATCGTCACCTGGCAGGCGCTGCTCGGCGAGCTGATGGCCGCCGAGGGGCGTATCGGGCTGGCGGTGACCGGCACACACGGCAAATCGACCACCACCGCCCTGCTCGGCCACCTCCTGATCGCCGCCGGCATGGACCCCACCGTCGAAGTCGGCGCCCTCATGCCGGCCTGGGGCGCCACGGTGCGCCCCGGCGAGGGAGCGCCCTTCCTGGTCGAGGCCGACGAGTTCGGGGACAACTTCCTGAACTACCACCCCGCCGGCGCGATCGTGACCAACGTTGAGATGGATCACCCCGACTACTTCGCCGACCGCGACGCGGTGCTGGCCTCGATGGAACGCTTCGTGCGCGGCATGGGGGAGCATCCGCGCCTCGGAGGCCGTCTGCTCCTGACGACCGCGGCGGACGATGGCGCCCACGCCCTCCTGGCCCGCCTGGAGGGCTGGGACGGGCGCGTGCTGCGGTATGGGCCTGGTGGCGAGGTCGAGGCGCGTGACGTGGCGTACGAGGGCGGGGGAGCGAGGTTCACCCTGTTCGAACAGGCGTTCGAATCTCCACTGGCGGGAGAGCACAACGTCCTGAACGCGACTGCCGCACTGACCCTGGCGCGCGAGCTCGGGGCGCCGCTCGACGCCCTGGCGGAGGGGCTGCGCACCTTCCCGGGGGCGGGACGGCGGATGGAGCTGATCGCCGATACTGCGGGCGTGATCGTCTACGACGACTACGGGCACCATCCCACCGAGGTGCGCGCCACGCTGGCCGCCATGCGCCAGAAGGTGGGGGATCGGCGCCTGTGGGCCGTCTTCGAGCCGCACATGTACTCGCGCACGGCGCTCTTCCTGGACGAGTTCGCGCGCGCCTTCACCGATGCCGACGAGGTCGTGATCGCCGACATCTTCGCCTCCCGCGACACCGATGAGTCGCTGCGCGCTACTTCCGCCGAGCAGCTGGCCGATGCCATCGAGCGCATCTCGGCGGTTCCGACCATGGCCGGTGGAGATGTCGACACGGTGACCACCTACGTGGCCGAGCATCTTCGTCCCGGCGACGCGGTGCTGGTGATGGGAGCGGGGAAGTCGTACCAGATCGCGCAGGGGCTGGCCGCCGCCCTCGAGGCCGGCGTTCTCAGCCAGGCGCGAGGCATCGGCGACCGATGAGCGGGGCCCGGAGCACGTTCCTGGGTGCCCTGCTGGCGATCGGCGTGGCGCTCCTGCAGCAGGGCCTCGTGCGCCTGGTGGAGGCGTCAGGAGCCAAGGATCAGCCAGCGGTCGCGCTTGTCCTGTTGCTGGCAGCCTTCCTCGGCCTGCTGACCGCGGTCGTGACGCGCGCCATGCGGCTGCCCGGAGCGGTTGCACCGACCGTGCTGGTCATCGGCTGGATCGTGGTGCCGGCCCTGCTGGGCGCCATCCCAGGAGAGGCGACCCAGTATTTCGCCGGGGATGCCGCATTGACGGCGCCCGATGCGGTTGCGCTGGCAGTTGCCGTCATCGCGGCCGCCGTCACCCTCAGCGTCCAGGCTGAACGCTGAGCCGCCTGGGCCGACCCTCTCGCTGGGCCCTCGTCCCGAGCGTCGCCCTGGCACTCACCCTGGCGGGCATGCTCGTGCCACAGCGGGCAGGCCCGGTCGCGCTGTTCGCAGTCGTGGCTCCCTTCCCCCTGGCCGCCATCGTCGTGATGCTCCTGCCCCTGGCCGTCCTGCGACGTGACGCGCTGCTGGCCGCGGCGGTGACCGCCTGCAGCCTGGCCGGCGCGCTGGCCTACCCCTCGCCGCCCCTGCCCGCCGGACCGACGAGCGGGAGCTCGATCACGATCATGACCTGGAACCTGCATGGTGAGCGACCCGCGGAGGTCGGGCTCCAGCAGGGGCTCGACCGCTGGTCGCCAGACGTGATCGTGCTGCAGGAATCGCGGATCCAGGACACGGTCGCGTTGCTGCCGGACGACATGACGATCCTCACCTTCCCGGACGCCGCGACCCCTCCCGGCATGGTCATCGCTTCGCGCCTGCCGATCCTCGACCGCGGTCAGGTGACGGAGCCGCTGCCGGCCTGGGACCGGCCCCGAGCCTTCTGGATCGAGGTCGACACGGGATCCGGGCCGATCACGGTTGTCGGCGTGCATCTCAGCGTTCCGTTCCCCCCGTCGTCCCTGCCATGTCCGTATTGCCCGACGCTTCGCGACGCGCAGGTCGCGGCGCTGGCGGACTTCGCCGCCGCGCGGGCAGCGGCCGGGGAGATCGCGGTCGTGGTGGGTGACTTCAACATGACCGATCGCGAGGTTGCCTACCGTGATCTACGCGGGCTGACCGATACCGCGCGGGGCGCGACATGGCGGCCGCTAGCGCTGGCGTGGCTTCCGCCGTTCCTGCGCCTCGACTATGTATTCGTCACGCCCGGGATCGGGGCGCGGTCGACCGTCACGGGCTGCGCGATCTCGTCCAGCGACCACTGCCCGCTGGTCGTGGAGTTGGCAGTACCGGGAGGGACTGCTGCCGCGATGGGCCTGCGTTGCTGATCGCGTCGCCGCCAACGACGCACGGCTCCGTGGCGAAGCAGGCGGGGAGATAGATGGTTGCACACACAACCATCTGTGTGAGATGATCCCCATATGCCAGCTGTCACCGTTGACGACATCACGACGTTGCCGCGCATACCCGTGCCCGACCCGGCGTCTGCCCTGCAGCGAGCGGTGCGGAGCGTCACGAGCGCACCCAGCGGCCTGGAGGGCGAGGGCTTCCCGGTGCGTCGGGCCTTCGCCGGCGTCGACCTGGCGGACCTCGACCCGTTCATCCATCTCGACCAGATGGGCGAGGTTGAGTACGCGCCTGGAGAGCCGAAGGGCACGCCCTGGCACCCGCATCGCGGCTTCGAGACCGTCACCTACATGATGGACGGCACCTTCGAGCACAG
>CAZDAV010000064.1:0-6218 GCA_964503725.1 uncultured Steroidobacteraceae bacterium | reverse complement strand
GAAGCGCGCCCGCTCGACGCAGCCGCTCGGCGGCCCCTCCGGCGCGGGTGCCGAGCGCGCGGCGCAGCGCGGCGTCCGAGATCTCCGTCACCCCGGCGAAGGCTTCCCGGACGCCCGGGGGCAATGCTTCCGGATCTGGGGTCGACCAGCGACGATCCAGCCGAGACTCGAGGCCCGGCGGCAGCATCGCGGCGATCGTGGTGCCGAGCGGCGCCCGATAGTAAACGGCGATCTCCTCGGCGAGGGCCAGCAGGTCGTCGGTCAGCATCGGCGCCGAGACGACCGCCTCAACCGACTTCAGCTCGACCTCGGTCTCCTCCGGCGCCCCGGCCAGCAGGTAGCCGAGCGCCAGCCGGCGGCCGTACGGGACGAGCAGCAGCGAGCCGGGAGCTGGAGCGCCGAGCTCGGCCGGCAGGTGATAGCTGAACGCCCGCTCGGGTCGGTCGGCGAGCGCCTCGACGGCCACTCGGACCGTCCGCCCACCGGCGACGGCGGCCACGGCGCTCAGACCTGGACGCGCCGTGGTGGGTCGCGCCGAGCCTCGGCCTGGATGATCTCCCAGATCTGCTCGACCGCGGCATCGGGATGCCCGGTCTGGTTCACGATGACGTAGTCGTAGTCCCCCACCGCCGCCATCTCGGCCTCGGCATTGCGGCGACGGAGCGCGCGCGCCGGGCCGTCCTCCGATCCGCGCGTGGCCAGCCGCTCCTCGAGGTCCTCGATCGAGGGGGGCATGACGAAGATGAGCAGCGCGCCCGGGATGAGCGCCCGCACCGACTTCGCTCCCTGCGGGTCGATCGTCAGGATCGCGTCGCGCCCGGCGGCGAGGATGCCTCGTACCTGGTCGATCGGCGTCCCGTACCAGTGGTCGTGCACGATCGCCTGCTCCAGCAGGCCGTCCCGGTCACGCAACTGCTGGAACTCGTCGGGGCTCAGGAAGTGGTAGTGGACCTTGTCCATTTCGCCCTCGCGCCGCTCGCGGGTGGTGGCCGTCACGATCGGCACGACCTGCGGTTTACGTCGCGCCAGCTCGGCCACGATCGTGCTCTTGCCGACCCCGGACGGCCCGGAGACGACGACCAGCAGCGGGTTCGGAAAGACGAGGCGCTTGGCGGGCTTGGCCGGGCGCCCGCGGCTCACCCACCCACCTCGGCCAGCGCCGCACCGAGGCCCACCGGCAGCCGTGCTGAACCGATCCCGCAGGCCTCCAGGCACGCGGCCAGGTCGCTCGGCAGCTCGCTCCACGCCAGCAGCCGGCGGCCATCGAGCGGGCGGTCGAGCCCCAGCCGCGCGGCGTGCAGGAACTGGCGAGCGAGCCCGCCCGGGCCGATCCCCCCGCCGTAGCGCAGGTCCCCGGCGAGTGGCAGGTCGAGATACGTCAGGTGCGCACGGATCTGGTGGGTGCGCCCGGTTCGTGGGTGAAGCGAGAGCAGGGTGTAGCCCCCGCCGCTGCCGAGTGACTCGTACTCGGTGATGGCCTCACGGCCCCCCGCAACGACCGCCATCCGCTGTCGGTCGCGCGGGTCGCGGCCGACCGGGGCCTCGACCCGGCCGCGCGGCGCCGGGGTGGAGCCATGCACCAGGGCGAGGTACTCCTTGTCGACCGTTCGGGCGCCGAACTGGCGCATGAGGCTGGCCTGCGCATCATCGGTCTTGGCCACCACGATCAGCCCGGAGGTCTCCTTGTCGAGCCGATGCACGATGCCGGGGCGCCCCACGCCGGCGATCGAGCCGAGTGGCTCGCCGCGGGCCTCGGCGCGGCCGATGAGCGCGTGCACCAGCGTGCCGGTGGCGTGCCCCGCGCTGGGGTGAACCACCAGGCCCGCCGGCTTGTCGACGATCAGCATCGCCGCGTCCTCGTAGGCCACCCGCAGCGGGATCGTCTCGCCGTGCAGCATCGGGTCAGGCGGTGCCGACAGCTCGACCCGGATCGCCTCGCCGCCACGCAGCCGATCCGCCGCCCGGGCGCGACGACCGTCGACCAGGGCGCGCCCGTCGGCGATCAGGCGCTGCGCGTGGGCCCGGCTGATGCCGGCGACACTGCTCACCGCGAGGTCGAAGCGGCCGGCTTCGGCCTGGCCGGTGCAGATCCGATCGGCCGTGGCGGCATCGGTCACGCCGGCGCCTCGGTGGGCTCAGGGTTGCCGAACGCCAGGAACAACACCAGGACCCCGATGCCGATCACGATCGACGAGTCGGCAACGTTGAAGGTCGGCCAGCGCAGGTCTCCGATCCCGACTGACAGCCAGTCGGTGACGTACCCCTGCCGCAGGCGATCGGTGAAATTGCCGAGCGTCCCGCCGAGGACGACCCCGAGCACCACCTGCAGCCACGGGGCGCGCCCGCGCAGCGTGCGATGGAAGTAGGCGACCATCACGATCGACAGGACCGACACGAGGAGAAAGATCAGGGTTCCGCCCTGGAACAGGCTGAACGCCGCGCCCGCGTTCTGCGCATGCCAGACCTGCACGAGGTCGCCGATGACCCGAACCCGCTCCCCCACCGCGACATTGGCGACCACCAGGGCCTTGGTCAGCTGGTCGGCGACCAGGATGACGAGCGCAGTGAGCAGCAGGACCGTCGGCTTCGGCACCGTGCCGGGCTCCTTGTCCTCGCTGCTCATGAGCCCGATGGTACGCGATGCGCGGGCTCAGGGACGCCGCACCGCCAGCCGCAGTCGGCCCTCGGCCAGGTCCACTTCCTCGCTGGCCAGCGCCTCCCCCTGGTCGGGCTCGGTGCCCAGCGTCAGCTCGACGGCGAGCGTCTCGGCGGCGAGCCAGTCACGATGTGCGGCGAGCTGGGCAATGAGCACATCGGTACCGGTCACGGAGGCGACGATCCGGTCGCTGACGTCGAGCCCCGCGGCCTTGCGCAGCCCCTGCAGCCGGTGCGCGACCTCGCGCGCCAGGCCCTCCGCCTCGAGCGCACTGGTGAGCTCCGTGTCGAGCGCGACCAGCAGATCTCCCTCCTCGGCCAGCTCCTGTCCCGGACGGGCGCGGGCAGTGATCTGGAACTCGTCGGCCGCCAACCGGACGCCTCCCGCGGTGGCGCCCCCGTCCGGCAGCAGCTGCCAATCCCCGGCGCGAGCGCCCGCCATGATCGCGGCCACCGCGCTCCCGTGGCGTGGCCCGATCACCGGCAGCAGCGGGTAGAGGGTGCGCTCGACCAGCTCCGAGGCATCGGTCAGGATCTCGAGTGCCTTGGCGTTCAGCTCGTCGAGCAGGTCGGCCTGCAGCGCATCGGCGATCGCCGGATCGGCGGCCAGGACACCGCCGACGCTGACCGGCAGCTTGACGCGGACCGTCGCGATGGGCTGCCGCGTCTTCAGCCCCGAGGCGGCCCGCGCCGTCCTCCCCAGCGCGACGATCCGGCGGACGAGGGCCACGCCGGCATCGACCTCCGGCAGCCTGCGGCCGGACTCCTGCGACGGGTAGTCGGTGAGGTGCACGCTGTCGGAGGCGGCAGGATCGACGGCCACCATGAGGTTGCCCCACAGCGCATCGGCGAGGTGCGGCACGAATGGCGCGAGCAGCCGGCTGACCGTGGCCAGCACCTCGTGCAGGGTCGCGTAGGCGGCGCGCTTGTCGGCGTCCAGCTCACCCTTCCAGAAGCGCCGACGGTTGCGCCGGACATACCAGTTCGACAGGTCGTCGACGAACGCCTCGATGACCCGCGTCGCGCGCGCCGCGTCGTACCCATCCAGCGCCGCCCGCACCTCCCCGACCACCGCGTCCAGGCGCGAGAGGATCCAGCGATCGAGGAGCGTGCGTCCCGCGGCATCGTCGCCGCCCGTCGGGGTCCATCCGTCGAGCCGCGCATACGTGACCAGGAATCCATAGCTGTTCCAGAGGGGCAGCAGGAACCGCCGGACCACCTCGTGGCCTGGCCCGTAGCCGAAGTTCAGGTTGACCGCCGGGTTCGCCGCCGAGTACATCCAGCGCATGACATCGGCGCCGATCTGCTCCGCGGCATCCTCGAACGGGATGGCGTTGCCCTTGCTCTTGTGCATCTCCTCGCCGTGCTCGTCATGGACGAGGGCATAGCCGAAGAGGGTGCGCATCGGCGCCTGGCCGCTCATCACGGTCGACATGGTGAGCAGCGCGTAGAACCAGTTGCGGAACTGGCCGGGGAATGACTCAGTCGCGAAATCGGCCGGGAACCACTGCTCCCACGAGGCGCGGTCGGAGTTCCAGTCGAGGGTGCTGAAGGCAACGATCCCGGCATCGAGCCACGGGTTGCCGACATCGGCGACCCGCTGCGCCTGCCCGCCGCACGCCGAGCACGCGATCTCGACGGCGTCGATATGCGGCTTGTGCGGCGAGTGTCCGTCGAACGCGTCCCAGCCGGCGACGGCCCGCTCGCGGAGCTCGTCACGCGAGCCGATCACCTCCCAGGCATCGCAATCGGCGCACACCCAGATCGGCAGGGCGAGGCCGTAGTAGCGCTTCTTGCTGATCATCCAGTCGCCCATGTTGCGAAGCCAGTCGAGCTCGCGCTCCTGGAGGCCGATCCCCTCGGGCAGCCAGGTCACCTGGCGCGTGACCGCGCTGATCTCGGCCCGGAGCGGATCCATGGCGATGAACCACTCGTCGACGAGCCGGAAGACCAGCTGGGTGCCGCAGCGCCAGCAGACCGGGTAGTGATGCAGGTAGCGCTCCTTGGCGACCAGCAGCCCCCTGCGCTCGAGGTCGGCTGCGATCTCCAGCGCCAGGTCGGCATCGGTGTCGTCGGTGGCGCCGGCGTGGCGTCCGCTCTGCCAGCCGTACCCGTCACGGAAGATCCCGAACTCGTCAATCGGGTCGAGGACTGCCAGCCCGTGCTCCTTGGCCAGCGCGAAGTCCTCCTGCCCGCAGCCCGGGGCGATATGCACGATCCCGGTCCCTTCCGCGTCCGAGACCTCGCTCCAGGGGATGACCCGATGCTCGACGCCGGCCTGGATCGGCAGCTCGTCGAATGGGCCGGTGTAGGCCAGCCCGATGAGCTCGCTGCCCGGCGCCTCGCGAAGCACTGACGCCTCCGGCGCGACCCGCGCCTGCGAGCCCCGTGAGATCCAGGACCGTCGCCCGTCCGCCGACTCCACCAGCAGGTAGACGAGATCCGGATGCACCGCGGCGGCGACGTTGCTCGACAGCGTCCAGGGCGTGGTGGTCCAGACCAGCAGGTCCTCGCCGGCATGATCGGGCGTGGTGATCGGCAGGCGGATCGTGAGCGACAGGTGCCGGATCTCTCGGTAGCCCTCCGTCGCGATCTCCATGTTCGAGAGCCCGGTCCCGCAGCGCGGGCACCAGGGCATCACGTCATGGCCCTTGTAGATCAGCCCACGCTCGTGGCACGTCTTCAGAAAGGCCCAGATCGTGTAGTTGTTCTCGTCGGAGTTGGTGTAATAGGAGTTCTCCCAGCGCATCCACATGCCGAGTCGCTGGCTCTGCTCCGTGATCCGGTCGGCGAAGCGCTGGACGCGCGCCTTGCAGAACTCGACGAAGCGGTCGATGCCGTAAGCCTCGATGTCGCGCTTGTTGGTGAATCCCAGCTCGCGCTCGGCCTCGACCTCGATCCACAGGCCCTGGCAGTCGAAGCCGTTCTGGTAGCGCTGCCGCTCCCCGAGCATGGTGTGGTAGCGCAGGTACAGGTCCTTGTAGGTTCGACCCCATGCGTGGTGCACGCCCATCGGATTGTTGGCCGTGATCGGGCCGTCCAGGAAGCTGTAGCGCCGTTCGGAGCCCTCGTTGCGCGCCAGGTAGCGCTCGGCGGTCGCGCCCGAGCGCCAGATCTCGATCTGCTCCCGCTCGAGCGCGGGCAGATCCAGCTTGCTCGATACCGGCTTGAACACTGCGGCTCCAGACTACGCGAGGATGGTGCGGGCCAGGATCGCCAGCGCCGCCAGCGAGCTGGCGGCGACCAATCCGCCGAGGCGCGGGTACCAGACGCGCGCCAGCAGCGCCGCGGCGGCACCGAGCGGACCGACCAGGATCAGCGCGAGCGTCAGCAGCCTCGCCTCCGGGACCGGCAGCGCGGGCCGCCCGGTGACCGTCACGGCGATCCACGCGATGCCCGCGCCGACCAGCGGCACGGCGATCGGCAGGGCCGAAGCCACGCTTGCCGGGCCAGGCACGGCCAGCCAGGCAGGTCGCTGCCAGGAGACTCGCTCGCGCCGACGACCGGTGGCACGCGGGCGTTCGACCGCCGCGGGAGGCGGTGCGGCGGGCACCGGCGCCGCA
>CAZDAV010000063.1:0-6260 GCA_964503725.1 uncultured Steroidobacteraceae bacterium | reverse complement strand
ATGCGCCCCAACGACTGGTCGCCGAAGGACCACCAGGCGCACCTGACCGCGTGGAAGGAGATCCAGTCGGGCCGGATCCGCGCCGCCGCCAGGGGAGAGACGCTCGCAGCCGATGCCCGCGAGACGGACGAACGCAATGCCGAGCTGCAGGCCCGGCGAGCAGGCTGGTCCTGGGAGGAGATCGTGCGGGAGGCTGACGAGATCAGCGATCGCCTCGAGGCCGATATCCAGGCCGCCGGTGCCCCGCTGCTTCTCGCCACCGAGGGGTTGGTCGGCCGGATCTATGGAAACAGTGCCTCCCACGCCCTGACCCACTTCGCCTGGCTGGCGGACGCGGGCATCGGCGTGGATCAGTCGCGCGTCGCCGCCTTCCTCGACGACCACGAGCGACACCTCGTCGCAGCCCCATTGTCCGATTCCGATCGTGGAGTCGGCGTCTACAACCTGGCCTGTGCCCATGCCGTTGCCAGTCGCCTCGATCGGGCCCGACCACTCCTGCGTGTCGCCTTCCGGCTGCGACCCGATCTGGCTGCGTTTGCCAGGGAAGATCCCGACCTCGTCGAGCTGCGCGACGAGCTGCCTTCGCTCGTCAGCTAGGCAGCAAGCGGCGCAGCCGCTTGCGCACCACCAGCGTCGCGGCGAGCCCGAAGGTGATCGGGCCGAGCGGATGCAGGGAGAAGGCGCGCCGGAGGTCGAGATTGGCGGTGGCGGCCCACGAGCGGCTGAGGCCACAGGCAGGGCACGGGCGACCGATCACCCGACTGATGAGGCAGAGTCGCGGCCCGTCCTCCAGCACCCCGCGTGGGAGGAATCTGGCGGCGAGCAGCGCGCCGATCAGCAGGAGCTCTCCGTCGCCGCGCGGCGCGGCACGTCGGGTGGGGCGGGGCGTCATCGGCGCAGCGGGAGCCCCTTCGAGTCGGTCACCTTGTCGAGGATGATCAGGATCAGATCGATCAGGGCCCAGACGCCACAGCCGCCCAGGGTCACGAGCTTCAGGACGCCGAGGCCGGTGTAGCCGAGGTAGAAGCGATCGACCCCGAAGACCCCGACGAAGAAGGAGATGAGCACGACGGTGAGCCAGTCCTTGTCGGAGAAGACATCCGGGACCTCGGCCGCCGGGAACCAGTTCTGCGCCTCAGCGCGACGGACCATGGCGGTGCTCTTGAGCCTGCCGCTGCGGGCCTGCATCTGCAGGTCGGAATGCGAGTAGGGCCCATCGTCGGCCCCCATGCGCTGGACGAAGAACTGCTGAGCGGGATCCATCGGTTCCTCCGGTGATATCAGCTGATTGCGTCGGCTCCGAAGTGTGGCTGCAGCGCGGCGGGGATTTGGACCGACCCGTCGGGCTGAAGGTGAGTCTCGAGGAGGGCGGCGTAGGTGCGGCTGATGCCGAGGCCTGAGCCGTTGAGGGTGTGGAGCAGCTCCGGCTTCGCCTCGGGGGCTGGACGGAAGCGCAGGTTCATGCGTCGGGCCTGGAAGTCCGTGTAGTTCGAGCAGGAGCTGACCTCCAGCCACTTGCCCACCCCGGGCGACCAGGCCTCCAGGTCGTAGCCCCTGGCCGGGGCGAATCCGAGGTCGGCGGTGCAGCGCTCGACGGTGCGGTAGGCGAGCTCCAGGGCCTCGAGCACCTCCTCCGCGTCGCGGGTCAGCGTCTCGAGCTCGGCGGCGCTGGTCTCAGGATGCACGAACTTGACCATCTCGACCTTGTCGAACTGGTGAACGCGCAGCAGGCCCCGGGTCTCCTTGCCGGCCGCACCCGCCTCGCGCCGGAAGCAGGGCGTATAGGCGGCGTGATAGATCGGGAGCCGATCGGCTGGCAGGATCTCGTCGCGATACACGTTGGTGACCGGCACCTCCGCGGTCGGGATCAGGTACAGGTCGTCACGTTCCACGACGTACATCTGCGCCTCCTTGTCGGGCAGCTGGCCGGTCCCCCGCGCCGAGGCGGCGTTGACGAGGATCGGCGACCACAGCTCGCCGTAGCCATGGCGCGTCGCGATCTCGAGCATGAGACCGATGAGCGCGCGCTGCAGGCGGGCGCCGGCGCCGATGTACAGGATGAAGCCAGATCCGGCGATCTTCGCCCCACGCTCCAGGTCGAACAGGCCGAGCCGCTCCCCGATCTCCCAGTGCGGGGACGCGCTGCCTGCCGGAGCGGGATCTCCCCAGGTACGGATGACCGGGTTGTCGTCCGGTCCGGCGCCGTCAGGGACCGATGGGTCGGGCAGGTTCGGCACCAGCAGCAGGTCAGCCTCGATCGCCGCCTCGATCTCGGCGAGCTCGGCGTCGAGCGCGTCGATCCGCAGCGAAAGCGCGGCCATGGTCGCCTTGAGCGCGTCGAGCTCCACCGCCCGGCCGGCGCGGGCCAGCTCGCCCAGCTGTCGGTTCCCGGCGTTGCGCTCCGCGCGAAGATCGTTCGCCTCCGCCTCGAGCGCGCGCCGACGGGCGTCGGCGATCTGCAGACGGTCGATGGTGTCGGTCGGCTCCCCCTTGCGCGCGACTGCCCGCTTGACGCCTTCGGGGTCGTCGCGGATCAGCTGCAGCGAGATCATGTGGGCAGCGTATCGGTCCCGGCCGCCTCTCGGAGGCGCTCGACAACGAAGGTAGCCGGCAGCGAGGCGAGCAGCCAGCCGGCGCGCGGGCCGTTCGGCTGGCCGAGAAACGCCGCGTAGATGGCGGCAAAGACCCGCCCAGCCGCAAGATCGGCGGCGCGGGCGGCGTCGAAGATCGCCGCCTGCAGCGACTCCCCGTCCCAGGCCGGGGCTGCGGCGAGTGTCGTGGCCAAGGTGGCGAGCGCGGCACGCTGCCCGGCGTCCAGGTCGCCGGCGGCCGGTGGCAGCGCCTCGCGCTGAACCTCCATCCGCGCCCGTTCCGGCGCATACGTGGCCAGCCAGGCGCGCGCTGCACGGGTGCGCTCCTCGAGGATGCCGACCTCGCCATCGGTCAGGGGCTCCCCCTTCTCCGCCTCGATTCGCGCGCGCAGGTCGACGCCCGGAACCTGCAGCAGCAGCGCAAGGTGCGAGAAGGGCGGCCGGTACGCGGCCGCCGCGGCCAGCGGGTCGGCGGCCGGGTCGACCAGCGAGGCGGCGAAGATGCGGTCGTGGTCGGGCGGCAGCTCGCCCTTCACCTCGCGCCCGGCCGTGGCCGCCGCGATGCGGTCCGACTCGTCGAACAGGCGCGGGATGGCATCGGTCCCGTCCGGGTCAAACTCCAGCGCGTGGTTCGGGCGCGGCCGGACGAAGAGCAGGCGCAGCTGCTCGGGCGGGACGACCTCGGCGATCGCCTGGGCGGAGGCGCCACGGCCCTTGCTGCTGGCCATCTTGCGTCCGCCGATGTTCAGGAACTCGTAGGGCAGGTTGATCGGTGGCTCGCGCTCGAAGACCTCGCGGGCGATGGCGTCGGATCGGTCGCGTGATCCGCCGGCGGTCGCCAGGTCCTTGCCGCACGGCTCGATGGTCACTCCGAAGAGGCTCCATTGGGCCGCCCACTCCAGGTTCCAGGGGAGCTTGGCGGTGCCGCCGAACGGCGCGATCCGGCCGCTGCTCGAGCAGCCCGTCGCCCAGGCAACGAGGTCCGGCAGGCACTCGTAGGCCACCGTCTCGCCGTCCCAATCGCGCGCCAGGGTGGTGCCCACCCGGCCGCAGGTCGGGCAGATGACGTGCACCGGCAGCCAGCCGGCCGGGCGCTCGACACGGCTCACTCGCCGATAGATCTCGCGCACCAGCTCGGCGCGGTCGAGCGCGAGCCGGATAAAGGGGTCGATCTGGCCGGTGGGGTAGATCTCGCTCATCCAGTAGTAGCGATCCGGATGGATCCCGAGGCCGGCGAACGTCTCGATGAAGAGCTCGGCAAAGTGCCTTGCATACGACGAGTGGCCGTCCGACGCCGGATCGGGCACACGAGCGAGCGGCACGCCCATCCATTGCGCGCTGGCGTCGGGGGTCAGCAGCGACTGTGCGTCCATCGGGTCAAGGTCGTCGATCCCGTACAGCAGCGTCGTCGGCAGCCCGCGGGCACGAAGGGCACGAGTGATGACGTCCAGGATGACCGGGCCGCGCAGGCTCCCGACATGGATCGTGCCGGACGGGGTCTTGGAGTCGTTGACAACCTGCGGCCCGGTGAGGCGCGCCGCCAGCTCGTCGGCCCAGAACACGACGCTTGGGTCGCGACTAGCGGATGCTGACGACCGTGAAGGTGACCGGTCCCGCGGGGGCATTGACGACGACCGTGTCGCCCTTCTTGTGGCCCATCAACGCGGCGCCGACCGGCGACTCGTTGCTGATGCGGCCCTCGCGCGGCGCCGCCTCGGCCGACCCGACGATGGTGAAGGTCTCTGGCCCGTCCTCACCCTTGATCACCACCTTGGAGCCGATGCCGACGCGGTCGCCATTGGTCGGCGCGATCACCTCGGCGTTCTTGAGCTGCGCCTCGAGCGTGCCGATGCGCCCCTCCAGGAACGACTGCTCCTGCTTGGCGTCCTCGTATTCGGCGTTCTCGGTGATGTCGCCGTCCAACTTCGCGTCATGAATGCGCGAGGCGACACGCGGCCGCTCGACGGTGATCAGGTGGATCAGCTCCGCCTTGAGCTTGGCGAGCCCCTCGGCGGTCAGATAGACAGGCTTGTTGTTCATGGTCATCCAGCTAACAAAAAACGCTTCAGGTCTTCGCCATCCGGTTCCGCGTGGCGCTCCTGAAGCTGGCCCTTGCCAGTTGTGGGTACGGTTCGACCTCCCGGAGGTGGCCGGCGTTGCGCGATTCTAGGCCGGTGACCGGTCAGTGTCAAAGAACTCCGGCGCCTTGACGGGGTCCTGATTCGGCCTCTAGCGACCGATCACCACGAGCGCGACAATCAATCCGGCGAACGCGAGCCGGTAGAGGCTGAAGATGGCCACCGAACGCCGGCGCAGCCACGAGAGCAGGAAGCCGATGGCCAGCATGCCCGAGATGGCGGCCGCCGCGAACCCGACCGCAATCGCGAGCCATTCCACGCCCGTATGGCTCACCTCGAGGAGGTGGCGCGACCCATAGAGCCCCGCGCCCAGGGTGATGGGGGTCGCCAGCAGGAAGCTGAATCGTGCCGCTGACTCGCGGGTCAGGCCGAGCGCCAGTCCGACGCTGATGGTCGCTCCCGCGCGGCTGATGCCGGGCAGCAGGGCGAGCGCCTGGCTGAGGCCGATGGCGAGGGCGCTCCGAGCGTCGAGGCCGTCGATCTCACGACGGCGCGAGCCGTACCGATCGGCGAGCCACAGGCCCGCTGCTCCAATCACCACGAACCCGGCGATCGTCAGTCGCACCGCATCCGTTTCGGCATGGAGGACGTTGTCGATCAGGTCCTCGCCGACGAAGCCGATCAGCGCCGCCGGCACGGTGGCCAGGATGAGCAGCCAGGCGAGACGCCGGTCGGGGTCGTCGCCGATGCGACGCTCGCGGGCGCTGGCGACCGCGGCGCCGAGCAGGCGCACCCAGTCGCGAGCGAAGTAGCCGAGCAGCGCCACCAGCGTGCCCAGGTGCAGGAAGACATCGAATGAGAGGGTGCCGACGATACCGCCGCTCGGCCAGCCCGCGATCCACGGCGCCAGCTCGAGATGTGCGCTGGAGCTGACCGGAATGAACTCGGTCAGGCCCTGGAGAAGCCCGATCAGCAGAGCCTGCAGGACGAGGTCCACGGCACTCCCGTGCTATCGGCGAGGTGGCGGTGGCTAGCGGATGAAGAGCGGCGCGAGCACCAGGGTGATCGTGGCGAGCAGCTTCACCAGCACGTGGAGCGACGGTCCCGCCGTGTCCTTGAACGGGTCACCCACCGTGTCGCCGACCACGGCGGCGGCATGGGCCGGCGTGCCCTTGCCGATGACGTTGCCCTCCTCGTCCTTGAGGTGGCCGGCCTCGATGTACTTCTTCGCGTTGTCCCATGCGCCGCCCCCGTTGTTCAGCACCGTGGCCAGCATCACCCCGGAAATGGTGCCGACCATCAGCAGCCCTGCTACGGCCTGGTAGCCGAGCAGCACGCCGACGGCGATCGGGGTGGCCACCGCCACGAGGCCTGGCGCCACCATCTGGCGCAGGGCCGCTTTGGTGGTGATGTCGACGACGCGCGCGTAATCCGGCCGCTGGGTGTAGTCCATGATGCCGGGCATCTCCCGGAACTGGCGACGCACCTCGACGATGATCGCCTGCGCGGTGGTGCCGACCGCCCGGATGGCCAGCGAGCTGAAGAAGAAGACCAGCATGGCGCCGATCAGCGCCGCGACGAAGACGCCGAC
>CAZDAV010000062.1:0-6294 GCA_964503725.1 uncultured Steroidobacteraceae bacterium | reverse complement strand
GAGCGCACCCGCAACTTCAGCATCGTGGCCCACATCGACCACGGCAAGAGCACGCTGGCCGATCGGCTGCTTGAGGCGACCCATACCATCGACCCGCGCCAGATGACCTCCCAGGTGCTCGACAGCATGGACCTCGAGCGCGAGAAGGGGATCACCATCAAGGCCAGGGCGGTGCGCCTGCTGTACGAGGCAGCTGACGGCCAGAGCTATGCGCTCAACCTGATCGACACCCCCGGCCACGTCGAC
The DNA here is from genome assembly GCA_964503725.1 of uncultured Steroidobacteraceae bacterium. Lineage (GTDB taxonomy): Bacteria > Chloroflexota > Limnocylindria > QHBO01 > QHBO01 > CF-167. The sequence goes on along the minus strand of CAZDAV010000062.1, from coordinate 6,048 downwards.
TTCACCTACGAGGTGAGCCGCTCGCTCCAGGCCTGCGAGGGGGCGATCCTGGTGGTCGACGCCTCCCAGGGGATCGAGGCCCAGACCCTGGCCAACATGCACCTGGCGACCGAGCAGAACCTCGTCATCATTCCGGTCATCAACAAGATCGACCTCGCATCGGCCGACCCGGAGATGGTGCTGACCGAGCTGGAGGAGACGCTCGCCATCCCGCGCGAGGAAGTGATCCTGGCGTCCGCCAAGGAGGGGCGCGGGATCGACGAGATCCTGGAGGCCATCGTCAAGCGCATCCCTCCCCCGAGCGGCGAGGCCTCAGCTCCCCTCCAGGCGCTCGTCTTCGACTCCCACTACGACCCCTACAAGGGCGTGGTCGCCTATGTCCGCGTGGCGAACGGGACGCTCCATGACCACGAGCGCATCCGGTTCATGGCGACCGGCGTCGAGAGCGACATCCTGGAGCTCGGCTACTTCCGGCCGCAGCCGGTCCCGACCCGACGCCTGACCGTGGGCGAGGTCGGCTACGTCGCCTCCGGTTTGAAGAGCATTGCCGACGCCCGCGTTGGCGACACCCTGACCGATGCCGACCGCCCTGCCGCCGAGCCTCTGCCCGGCTACAAGCAGGCGCTGCCGCTCGTCTTCGCCGGCATCTACCCGATGGGCGGGGACGACTACCCGCTCCTGCGTGATGCGCTCGAGAAGCTGCACCTCAACGACGCCTCGTTCGTCTACGAGCCCGAGTCGAGCGTCGCGCTCGGCTTCGGCTACCGCTGCGGCTTCCTGGGGCTGCTCCACATGGAGATCGTGCAGGAGCGCCTCGAGCGTGAGTTCGCCCTCGAGCTGATCGCGTCCGCACCATCGGTCGAATACCGCGTCAAGCGCCTGAACAGGGCCGATGAGCTGGTCGTCGACAACCCGGCCCAGTTTCCTCCGGCCGGCGAGGTGGAGGGGATCAGCGAGCCCTGGGTGTCGGCCACCGTCATCACGCCCACCGACTACATCGGCCCGATCATGGAGCTGGCGACCACCCGCCGCGGTGACTTCATCAACATGGAGTACCTGGACCCCAAGCGGGTCAACCTGCACTTCGAGATGCCGCTGGCCGAGCTGATCATCGACTTCTACGACCAGCTCAAGAGCCGGTCATCGGGCTATGCCAGCCTCGATTACGCGTACATCGGCTATCGGCCCGGCGACCTCGTGAAACTGGACATCATGGTCAGCGGCGAGCCGGTCGATGCGCTCTCCCTGATCGTCCATCGGTCCAATGCGTATCGGTCCGGGAAGGCCCTCGTCGAAAAGCTCAAGGAGCTGATCCCGCGGCAGATGTTCGAAGTGCCGGTCCAGGCCGCCATTGGTTCCCATATCATCAGCCGCGAGACGATCCGGGCGATGCGCAAGAACGTGCTGGCCAAGTGCTACGGCGGCGACATCACGCGCAAGCGCAAGCTCCTGGAGAAGCAGAAGGAAGGCAAGCAGCGGATGAAGCGGATCGGGTCCGTCGAGATCCCGCAGGAAGCCTTCCTGGCCATCCTCCGCATGAACGAGGGGCAGTAGCGTGAACTTCCAGGATTCACTGCGCCTCTCGATCGCCCTGGGCCTGACGATCTTCCTGGTCCTGCTGCGCTTCGACTCGGATCGCATCATGCGCTCCGACTACTTCCGCGCCCGCGCCCCCTGGCTCGGCCCGCTCTCCTACTACGGGCTGGTGGTCGTGTTCGCGATCGGGATTGCCATGATCCTGCCGCGCGGCCGCGCCCAGCTCTTCCTGGCGCCCGGCGACCCGGCCTCGATGCTGCCGGTCATGCTCCTCTTCTCCGGCGTGGCGCTGCTCAACGGCGCGCTCCTCGCCTTCCTGCGCTTCCGTGCGATCCTGCCACTGCCGCAGGAGCTGGTCGTGCCACGCCTCTTCGGCGCCGCGGCCAATGCATTCGCCGAGGAGCTCCAGTTCCGCTCGATCGTGCTCGGGATGCTCCTCTTCGCCGATCTTCCGGGCGGCGTCGGAACGGCACTGGTGGTTCAGGCCCTGCTCTACGGCCTGGCGCACCGGCGCCTGTGGCACGAGCGCGACTGGTACTTCCTCGCGGGCTCAGTGATCCTGGGCTACGCCGCCGGGCTGGCGACCGTGACCACGGGCTCAGTCGTGCCGGCCATGGTCGGGCACTTCGCGGTGACCGCGTCGCTCTTCGCATTCGCCGGGGGCAGGCTGCGCCAGAGACCGATCTGACACGAGGATCCCCGCATGCCCGGGCTCGGATTACCACGTGGCGTAGTTCATTGACACCTGAAGCGCCCGGTCTGGGGTGGATATTCGGGACGAAGTGACGCCCTACCACTCACGGTGGTGCGCTGACGCGCGAACGCCCGTGGGAGGCTCCATCCGTGCTGTTGAACCACCATGCGTGGTATCGACGTAACAGAACGGAGCCTGCAGCGCTCCAAGGTGTCGATTCCGGGGCCGGCCGAGCGTCGTATCAGTAGACAGGCGCAATCGACGCGCCGACTCACAGGACAAGAGGAGATCCCACTCATGCCAGCCAAGGTCATCCACGTCGAAGTCACGGGCAAGGACGGGCCCGCGCTCCAGAGCTTCTACTCCGACATCTTCGGCTGGAAGCTCGACACCAACCTCCCCGACGGCTACGGCATGGCCCGGGATGAGTCCGGATTCACGAGCGGCATCGGCCCCACCCGCGATGGATCCGCCGGCCAGGTGACGTTCTACGTCCACTCCGAGGACCCGGCGTGGATCCTGCGCCGCGTCGAGGAGCTCGGCGGCAAGGTGATCATGCCGCTCACCGAGGTCGCCAAGGACACCACCATCGCACTCTTCGCCGATCCCGAGGGGCACATCGTCGGAATCATGTAACCCCGGCGTCGCGCCACGCGATCACCGCCCCGAGCCCGCAGCATGTAGGCTCGGGGCGTGTCGTTGCCCACGCACCACCTCTACGTCCACGTCCCCTTCTGCCGGCTGGTGTGTGCCTATTGCGACTTCGTGACGATCGGTGGGCGGGGCGCTGAGATTCCTCGCTACGTGGAGGCGCTCCTCGCCGAGCTGGCCACGCGGCCGGCGCGGGGGCAACTGGCCACCATCTATTTCGGCGGCGGCACGCCATCGCTGTTGCCGGCCAGCGCGGTGGCGACGCTGATTGCGACTGCGGTCGCGCGCTGGGGGATCGAGCCCAGCGAAGTCACGCTGGAGGCCAATCCCAGCGCCCGCGAGACACCTGATTGGGCGGCCCTGCGCGCCGCAGGCGTGAACCGCATCTCGCTCGGCATCCAGTCGCTGCGGGACCGGGAGCTGGTGACACTGGCGCGGGGCCAGACCGCCGCCGAGGGGCGCGCCGCGTACGCCGCGGCCCGTGCTGCTGGCTTCGACAACGTCTCGATCGACCTCATCTATGGCATCCCCGGCCAATCCCTGGACGACTGGCGGGACGGGCTGGACGCCGCCCTGGCGCTGGATCCCGATCACCTCTCGCTCTACGCGCTCTCGCTCGCCATGGCGCCCGATGAATGGGCCGCCCCGCCGCGCCCCGGCGCCCTTCGATGGCGGCAGCGCCTCGTGGGCCGGCAGGACGACGACCTGGCTGCGGCGCAGTACGAGATTGCCGAGGAGATCCTGGACACGGCCGGGTACCGGCACTACGAGCTGAGCTCGTGGGCGCGCCGGGGACGCGAGTCACGGCACAACTCGGCCTACTGGGAGCGGCGCGCGTATACCGGCATCGGGGCCGGGGCGCACTCGTTCGACGGGGCAACCCGCTCGTGGAACGTGCGCGACCTTGACCGATACATGGCCCTCGCGGAGGCCGGCGCGGCGACCGTCGCAGGGTCGGAAGAGCTCCCCGAGCCGACGCGCGCATTCGAGGCGGTGGCGCTGGGTCTGAGGCGGGTCGACGGCCTGAGCCGGACGCAGTTTGCCGCCGAGTTCGGGCAGGACCCGCTGGAGCGCCTTGCCGCCGCGGTCGAGGAAACGACCCGCATCGGGCTGATCGAGGTCGCCGGGGATGCCATCCGACTCACGGCGCGCGGCCGGCTGCTCGCCAACGAGGCGCTGGTCGCCTTCGCTCCATGAGCACGACGCGAGCGGTCACCCGATGACCACAACGGCCACCATGACGTCCAATCTTGGCCGATGCAGCCACGCCGTAGCCATTCAGCCAACCAGAGGTTCTGAATTCCTCTGCCCTGGCCGTTGTAGCCGCCTGGTGACGGTTCCCAAGGGCCGTGCTCCTGCCGTCGTCGCGTTGACACCGGTCCGGCAGGATTGGTACCATGCCGTTCACGCACGATTAGCACTCTCACCCTCAGAGTGCTAACGAGCGCCAGGAGGCGAATGTGGTCGAGGAAGCAATGGCACGCGGGGAGCGAAACGCTCCGCATCGGTCGGCGCTGGAGCTGACCGAGCGGCAGCGCATCGTGCTGCGCGCCGTCGTGGAGGACTACGTCCTGAACGCGATCCCGGTCGGGTCGCAGGCGCTGGTCGATCGCTACGGCCTGCTCGTCAGCTCCGCCACCGTGCGCAGCGCCATGGCCGAGCTGGAGGCCCTTGGCCTGCTCAGCCATCCGCACACCAGCGCCGGCCGGGTGCCATCGGACCTGGGCTACCGCATCTACGTCGAGTCACTCATGCGCGAGCTGGCACTCGACCAGGCGGACCAGCTGATGATTCGCCACCAGTTCAGCCAGGTGCAGCTGACCAGCAACGAATGGCTGCGGCTGGCCGCCTCGATCCTGGCAACCAACACCCGGTCCGCTGCCGTCGTGACACCCGCCCGCGCGCGCCGCGCCAAGTTCGGGCACATCCAGCTCGTTGAGCTGGGGGATCAGAGCCGCCTCGCGGTGCTGGTGCTGGGCGACGGCAACGTCGTGCAGCGTCACCTCGATCGGGCGGCGGTGGAGCGCTCGGCGGAGGGTCAGGTCACAACTCAGGCGGACCTCGACGCGGCGGCATCGGCGCTCAACGCGGAGCTTGGCAACCTATCGGCTCCGCAGGTGCGTCGACGCCTCACCAAGCTCGCGCCGCTGCCCGCCCACGTGGCGGACGTCGTGGTCCAGATGCTCGAGGAGGCAGACCACATCGCCGTCGAGGAGGTCTTCACCGACGGCATCGTCAACGTGCTGGAGCAGCCCGAGTTCGCCGGCGGGGCGAAGCTGCGGGGCGTCCTGGAGGTGCTCCAGCGCTCCGACTTCCTGGAGCAGCTGGTCCCCGTTCTGACGCGACGCGGCGGGGTGACGGTGATCATCGGGCACGAGAACGTGAACGACGCGATGCACGAGGTGAGCCTCGTCTTCGCCCCATACGGCAATACGGACAGCGCGCTCGGCCTGCTCGGGGTGCTGGGCCCCACGCGGATGCCATACCCGCGAGCGATCCCCACCGTGCGCTACCTGTCGACCCTCATGAACGAGCTGATCAGCAGCCATGCAGGAGAGACCCATGACTGAGCATCCGACCAACGGTGCCCCGGAGGACGCGCGGAACGCACGCGGTCCGTCGCGGGCCGCGCTGATCGAGAAGATCGAGGATCTGCAGAAGGTGCTGGACCAGGCGCGCGAGCAGGCGGACGAGAACCTGCGCTCCTGGCAGCGCACCGCAGCGGACTTCTCGAACTACCGACGCCGCATCGACGACGAGCGCGAGGGGCTGGCGCAGTTCAGCAACACGCTGCTGATCGGCAAGCTGCTCTCCGTCCTCGACGACTTCGACCGCGCGCTCGAGACGGTGCCGGCCGACACGCAGGACGGCTGGGTCGACGGGATCCGGCTCGTCGAGCGCAAGCTGCGCGGCCTGCTCGAGGCAGAGGGCCTCACCGAGATCGAGGCGCTCGGGCAGCCATTCGACCCGAACCTTCACGAGGCGGTCGTCCACGAGGAGACCGCGGACCATCCCGACAACCAGGTGATCGGCGAGCTGCAGCGGGGCTATCGGCTCCGCGACCGGGTCCTGCGCCCGGCCCTCGTCCGCGTCGCTAACAACCCAAAGGAGCGATAGCACATGGGCAAGATCATTGGAATCGACCTTGGCACCACCAACTCGGTGGT
>CAZDAV010000061.1:0-6307 GCA_964503725.1 uncultured Steroidobacteraceae bacterium | reverse complement strand
GGGCCTCCACCGCGGCCGGCGCGGTGGCCAGGCCGGCACCGGCGGCCGCGGCTCCCACGAATTCGCGGAAGAGCGGGTGCGGCCGGTTCGGGCGGCTCTTCAGCTCCGGGTGCGCCTGGGTCGCGACGAACCACGGGTGGTCGCGCAGCTCGATGTACTCGACCAGCCGGTCGTCCGGAGAGACGCCGCTGAACCACATGCCGGCGGCGCTGAGCCGTTCGCGATAGCTGTTGTTCACCTCGAAGCGGTGGCGGTGCCGCTCGTAGGCGATCTCGGTGCCGTACGCCGCGCGCACCCGTGACCCCTCGTCCAGCCGCGCCGGGTAGAGGCCGAGTCGCATGGTGCCACCCTTGTCGGTGACATCGGTCTGGTCGGGCATCAGGTCGATCACCGGGTGCTCCGTGAAGACGTTGAACTCGGAGCTGTTCGCGTCATCGGTCTCGAGCGCCATGCGGGCGAATTCGATCACGGCGCACTGGAGGCCCAGGCAGAGCCCCAGGTACGGGATCCGCTGCTCGCGGGCCCAGCGGATGGCGCGGATCTTGCCCTCCACGCCGCGGTAGCCGAAGCCGCCCGGCACGAGCACCCCCGCCACGCCGCGCAGCTCGTCGGCGACCTGCTCCGCCTCGATGCGCTCGAGATGCTCGCTGCCGATCCAGCGCACCTTGACGTCGACCCGGTGGTGGAGCGCGGCATGCTTGAGCGCCTCGCTGACGCTGATATAGGCATCCGGCAGCTCGGTGTACTTGCCGACGATGGCGATCTCGACCTCGGGCCGCGGATCCCGGATCCTGGCCACCAGGTCCTGCCAGTCGCGCAGGTCAGGCTCGACGGCGGGGATCTCCAGCTCGCGGGTGATCAGCTTGCCGAGGCCCGCGCGCTCGAGCTGGATCGGCACCTCGTAGATGCTCGACGCGGTCTTGAGCGGGATCACGGCGTGCACGTCGACATCGGTGAAGAGCGAGACCTTGTCCATGATGTCGTCGTCGATCGGCTGGTCAGAACGCAGGATGATGACATCCGGCTGGATGCCGATCCCGCGCAGCTCCTTGACCGAGTGCTGCGTCGGCTTCGTCTTCAGCTCGCCGGTGGCGCCGATCTGCGGCAGCCAGGTGACGTGCACGTACAGCACGTTGCGGCGGCCGACGTCCTTGCGCATCTGGCGGATCGCCTCCAGGAAGGGGAGGCTCTCGATGTCGCCCACGGTGCCCCCCACCTCGACCACCACCACGCCGTGCGAGGCGAGTCCGCTGGTCGCCACCGAGCCGGTCCCGTCCCGGGCGACCCGCGCGATCCGCTCCTTGATCTCGTTGGTGATGTGCGGAATGACCTGCACCGTGCCGCCGAGGTAGTCGCCGCGTCGCTCCTTGGCGATGACGCTCTGGTAGATGCGCCCGGTCGTCACGTTGCTGGCCTGGGACAGGTTCTCGTCAATGAAGCGCTCGTAGTGGCCCAGGTCGAGATCGGTCTCGGCTCCGTCGTCGGTGACGAACACCTCGCCGTGCTGGTACGGCGACATGGTGCCCGGATCGATGTTGATGTACGGGTCGAGCTTGAGGATCGAGACCGGGATCCCGCGCGACTTGAGGAGGCGCCCGATGGAGGCAGCTGTGATGCCCTTGCCGAGCGAAGAGGTGACGCCCCCGGTCACGAAGACATACTTCGGCATCGCTCGGCTCCTCTGCCTCGTGGCTCAAGCGCGTCTTCGCTAAGGATCGCGCGAGCACGGACGCCAACGCCACACTCGGGAGGTCAGTCTAGCGCATCGGGCCAAGCCGATGCCGTCCCCTATCATCCATCGACCGATGCCTGCCGCCCTCCGGCTCATCCATCCGGCCCCCGCCATTGCCGTGGTGGCGCTGTCCGCGGCGCTCGGCGCCATTCTGGCCAACCAGGCCGGCCTGCCGCTCGACGGCCGGTTCCTGCTCCTCGTCCTGAGCATTGCCGGTTCCCAGGTCTTCACTGGCGCCACCAACGACATCGCCGACCGCGAGCGGGACGCGGGCGCGCGTCCCGAGAAGCCGCTCCCCGCCGGCGAGCTGAGCCTGAACGCGGCACTCTGGATCGCGTCGGCCGGGCTGGCGCTCCAGCTGGCGACATCGTGGCGCCTGGGCGGCCTGCCCCTGGCGTTCGGGGCGGCGGCTTCGGGCTCGGCCCTCGCCTACAACCTGCTGCTGTCGCGGACCCCGCTCTCCCCGCTTCCCTACCTCGTCAGCTTCGGCATCCTGCCGGCCTGGATCGCCGCCGGCATCGGCGTGCCGCTGGAGCGCGTGCTGCCGGCGATTCCGCTGGTGGCGCCGTTCGCCGTGGCAGCACACCTGGCCAACACGCTGCGCGACTTCGAGGCGGATGCGGCCGGCTCATCCCGCAGCCTGGCCCAGGTGCTCGGGCGCCAGGCCAGTCAGCGGCTCGCGGTGGGGCTGGCGCTCGCCGTGGGGCTCGGTGTCGGTGTAGCGCTGCTGCTGGGAGGACGCGGCACAGCGGCAAGCATTGCGCTGGGGCTGGTCGGGTTGGCGGCCGTGGGGCAGGGCGTGACGAGCGAGAGACGGCTCTGGTACGGCCTGTTGGTGGCCGCCGTCAGCTGGGCGGCCGCCTGGGCACTCAGCACTGCCTAGCCGCAGCGCCTAAACCGCGTCCTCGATCTCGAGGTCGTCCTCGTCCCCCTCTTCAGTCAGCTTCAGCCACACGAAGAGGCCGGCCAGGATGGTGAGGGGAATGACGATCATCGCGGCCAGCAGCGCCACGAGGGTGATGAACAGGACCTTGACGAGCTTCATGCGCGGATCTCCTGTCGGGGAGCGTCAGCCCCGTTGCTGAGGTGCGGCATCGATCATACCCAAGATGTCTTCCTTCGTGAACTCCACCAGCTGGTGGCCGGTTGTGGTTGCGCTGGGTGCCATCAACAGCCGCAGGACAAACGACCCGCTCTGCTCGAACAGGAAGACGTCACGCACTGGCTGTGCATCGATGTAAGCGCCGATCACGCGCATCGCCTGCTCGTAGAAATTCTTGATCTCGGCATGTGGCGTGGTCGGAGCTGCTGGGGTGCGCTTGGCCTCTGCGTCGTCGATCAGCTTGCCGATCTCGTCGTCGGGCAGTTCGTGCGTTGCCTTGGTCAGCACACCCTCGGATTCGGCCCAGGCGCCGGCCGTTGGCAGCGCCAGGCCCTGCAGGATGAATCCTGCATCCAGCTCCAGCAGGAGCAGCTCCTTCAGGCGCTCGCGGTCGGCGAAGGCGCCGATGCTGCGCAGCACCTCTTCCCAGTCCTGCCGAGGGCTCCCCTCGTAGATCCGCATGCGACCTCCAGCTCGACCCATTGCCGCGCGGTGCGGCCTGAAGAGCAGGATACCAGCCGGAACCGGCCCGGGCGCCTCAGACAGAGGTATCGGCCACGCGGCGCGGGTGGCCCCAGCCCGCAGGCGCGACGCGCGGGCAATCCGCCAGAGCGCCACCGCGAGGAGCGCGCCCAGGAGCAGCAGCGCGAGAGGCACGCCGACATAGGTCAGAGCGGCCCGTTCGGAAGGCGGCGCCGACTGGCGCGGGTGGAGGGGGTCGAGCATGAACGCGCCGTCGGGCGGAACGGCCTCGAACACGCGCGTCTCCTCGCCCCTGGCGCACAGGTAGTAGACGTGGTAGGCGCCCGGCGACAGTTCGGGGATGGTGAACGATCCACTGGCGGTCCCGTCGGCCGCGGACCGTATGTCGCGCAGGACGACCGAGACTCCCTCGTCTTCGGTGGGCGGCTCGGCGACGTCGTTCAGCTCCACGCCGAACAGGTCGTCGGGACCGAAGCCATCGCCGCAGTCGAAGCCGCTGGCGCGGACCTGCTGGGTCGGGGCCGCGTGCTGCGGCTCGAAGCGCACCGGTCGCTCACCGAGGTACGTCGCAGCGCTCCCGGGGCTCGCGCCGATGGCGCCAGCGCCCCCCACCGCAAGCGCGAGCAAGGGGGCCAGCCGCAGCCATCGGCGCACCGGTCGGCCGGAAATCGCAGTGGCTCGCACGTCGGAAGCCTACGATGAATTCAGGCGGTTGCGCAGGACGAACGTGCTATGCCGCCACGCCGGCGCATCGGGCAGGATGACCGTGGGACGGATGCCGGAAACGCCGGCGCTCCCTCGATCCGAGGCCCCACCCGATGCGCTACAAGGCTCTTTCGCCCCTGTCTCGCTCTCCTCGCCCCGACCGGCCAGTCGAGCGCGGTACAGCCGGCGGGACGAGTCCGCACCTGGCGAGATGGCTAGCCACGTTTACGATGGCCGTGCTGCTGCCGGCGCTCGTGATCGCGGTGCTGATCTACGGAACGGGCGAGGCAGCGACCCTCGCCCTCGATCCTGCCTCCGGACCGGCAGGCAGCCGCATCACCGTTGCCGGCGCCCACTTTTCCCCCGGGGCGCGTGACCAGCTGATATTCAACGGCTCCAGCGACGGGATGCCCCGCTTCCGCGCGGACAGGTCCGGCAGCTTCAGCGTCTCCATCACCATCCCGACGACGGCGTCCGACGGTCCTCACAAGCTTGAGGCTGTCTCCGTCCAGCGCGGCCGTTGGCAGGCCTCTCCGGCGTCCGTGCTCGCATCGGCGACCTTCACGGTGGCCACCGCTGCCCCGACCGCCAGGCCCACTCCCGTCCCGACCCCGGTGCCGACCCCCGTTCCGACTTCGGTGCCGACCGCCAGGCCCACTCCCGTCCCGACCCCGGCGCCGACCCCCGTTCCGACTTCGGTGCCGACCGCCAGGCCCGCTGCCGTCCCAACCCCGGTGCCGACCCCCGCGCCGACACCGCAGCCACCGACAGGCGAGGTCGTCCTGGTGGGCGCCGGCGACATCGCGGGGTGCGCCTCATCCGGCGACGAGGCCACCGCGGCGCTGCTCGACCAGATCGCCGGCACGATCTTTACGACCGGTGACAATGTCTACGACAACGGCACCGCGACCGAGTTCCAAGACTGCTATGGCCCGAGCTGGGGCAGGCACAAGGCACGTACCCGGCCGACTCCGGGCAACCACGATTGGAACACCGCCAACGCCCAGGGCTATCGCGACTACTTCGGGTTCAACAACACCACGACCTACTACTCGTACAACCTGGGCGCATGGCACGTGGTGGTACTCGACTCGGACTGCTCGCAGGTGGGTGGCTGCTCATCCGGCTCTCCGCAGTACACCTGGCTGGCGAATGACCTGACGGCCAATGCCCGGGCCTGCACCGTTGCGATGTGGCATCACCCGCGCTTCAGCTCGGGTAAGCACGGCAACTTCGCGTCGATGCAGCCAATCTGGCAGCTCCTCTACGATCGCAACGCGGAGCTGGTGCTGAATGGCCACGACCACACGTACGAGCGCTTCGCACCGCAGACGGCGACGGGGGCACCTGACAACGCGCGCGGACTGCGGGAGTTCGTGGTCGGGACCGGTGGGAAGAATCACTACTCTTTCGTGAGCGTGCAACCCAACAGCGAGGTCAGGAACAACGACACGTTCGGCGTTCTGAAGCTGACGCTGCGGGCCGGTGCGTACGACTGGCAGTTCGTGCCGGTCGCCGACAAGACGTTCACGGACGCCGGCAGCGGCACCTGCCACTGACCGACCTCGTCGCGCAGCGCGTCGGTCAGCGGCGGACGGTGGTTACCTGCCCGTCGGGCGTGTCGCGAACCTCGACGCTCATGGCGGCCAGCTCGTCGCGCAGCGCGTCGGAGGTGGCGAAGTCGCGGGCCGCGCGCGCGGCGGTGCGCCGTGCAAGGAGCTCGGCAGCGCCGGCCGGCAGTTCGGTGATCTCCTGGTCCGGCGGCGCGGTCAGCTCCAGGCCCAGCACGCGGTCGAAGTCGAGCAGTAGCGCGCGGCGCTGAGCGGGCGACAGGTCATCGGCTCCAGCGACGGCGTGCGCCACTGCCAGGGCGGCCGGCAGGCCGAGATCCTCGGCGATGGCATCGGTGAAGCGCGCGCCGTACGCGGCCATGGGCGCAGACGAGAGGTCGACATCGGTCCCGGAGGCTCCTTCGGCGGCGGCCCGCCGCAGGCGCCGAAGCCCAGAGGTGGCGGCCCGCATGGCGGCTTCGGTGAAGTCGAGCTTCGAGCGATAGTGCGCGGTGAGCGCCAGGTAGCGGAATTCGAGCGGCGCAAAGCCCTTCTGGGGCAGCTCGCTGACGCGGATGATGTTGCCCGCGCTCTTCGCCATCTTGGCGTCACCGAGGGTCAGGAACTCGCCGTGCAGCCACGTGTTGACGACCTGGTGCCCGGTGGCTCCCTCGCTCTGGGCGATCTCGTCCTCGTGGTGCGGGAACTTCAGGTCGATCCCGCCGGTGTGGATGT
>CAZDAV010000060.1:0-6339 GCA_964503725.1 uncultured Steroidobacteraceae bacterium | reverse complement strand
AGATCCTGGAGGACGGCCACCTGACCGATGCCAAGGGCCGCCGCGTCGACTTCCGGAACACGATCATCATCATGACCAGCAACGTCGGCGCACAGCTGCTGCAGAAGGACTCGCGGATCGGCTTCCGCGCCGATGGTGACGCGGCGGCCACCGAGTCGGCCGACTACGAGCGCATGAAGGAGAAGGTGCTCGGCGAGCTGAAGAACGTCTTCCGGCCCGAGTTCCTGAACCGGATCGACGCCACGGTCGTCTTCCGCGAGCTGACCCGCGACGAGATCCGGCAGATCGTCGACCTGCTGCTGGAGCGCGTGAAGGCACAGCTGGCCGGACAGCAGATGGAGCTGGTGGTCACCGATGCCGCCAAGGACGCGATCATCGTCAAGGGCTACGACCTCGCCTTCGGCGCGCGACCGTTGCGTCGCGAGATCCAGCACCAGATCGAGGACCCGCTCGCCGAGCGGATGCTGCAGGCTGCCTTCGAGCCGGGCGACACGATCGTGGTGGACGCCACGCCCGATGGGCTGATCATCGAGCGCAAGGCGGCGAAGGAGAAGGAGCCGGTCAAGGCTCGCTAGTCCGATAACGCGGCGGTACGCCGTCGCGTGGCAAGATGGCCGGGCCCATGCCAGCCATCCGTTCCGCGTACGTGTGCCAGCAATGCGGCGCCAGCTCGCCCCGCTGGTCCGGGCAATGCGCCTCGTGCGAGGCCTGGAACACCCTGGTCGAGACCGTCGTCAGCCGCACCACGCCGGCGGCTGGTGCCTCGGCCCGCGCTCGCGACCGCGCCGCGGCCGCGGGATCGGCCGCCATCTCGCCCATCGGGGCGGTGAGCAGCGCGGAGGCATCCCGCCTGCCGAGCGGCATCGGCGAGCTGGACAGGGTCCTGGGCGGTGGCCTCGTCCCCGGCTCGATCGTCCTCTTCGGCGGCGACCCGGGGATCGGCAAGAGCACGCTGCTGCTCCAGCTCGCGGCACGTCTGGCTTCCGCCGGCCACGCCGTCCTCTACCTGACGGGTGAGGAATCCACGGCCCAGGTGCGCGGCCGCGCCGAGCGGGTCGGGGCCGTGGTCGACGGCCTGGGGCTGGTCGCCACCACCGACCTGGCCACCGCCGTCGGGGCGATCGAGGCGACTCAGCCGGCGCTGGCAGTCGTCGATTCCGTGCAGACCTTCGCCAGCGCCGAGCTTGGCGGGCCGGCGGGCAGCGTCGGCCAGGTCCGTGAGGTCGCGACCCGGCTGGCGGAGGTGGCGAAGGCGGGTGCCACCTGCGTCGCGCTGGTGGGGCACGTCACCAAGGAGGGCACGGTGGCGGGTCCGCGGACGCTCGAGCACCTCGTCGACGCGGTCATCTACCTGGAGGGGGAGCGGATGGGCACGACGCGATTGCTGCGGGCCGCCAAGAACCGATACGGCTCGACCGAGGAGGTCGGCGTGCTCGAGATGCGAGGCGACGGCCTGGTCGAGGTCGCCGACGCGAGCCGCTTCTTCCTGGAGTCCGAGCGGCCGCCGGTCGCCGGCAGCGCCATCACCATCGCCCTGGAGGGGACGCGCCCGCTGGCGGTCGAGATCCAGGCGCTGGTGGCGCCGGCCGGCTACGGCTCGCCCCGCCGGGCCACGACCGGCGTCGACGTCAACCGCGTGCTGATGCTGATCGCCGTGCTGGCGCGCCACGCCGGCCTGAACCTGACCGGCCATGACGTCTACGTCAACGTGGCCGGCGGCCTGCGCATCGAGGAGACGGCTGCCGACCTGGCCGTCGCCACCGCGCTCGCCTCATCGCTGCGCGAGCGCCCCGTGCGCGAGGGGACGGTGCTCGCCGGCGAGCTGTCCCTGTCGGGGCGCCTGCGTCCCGCGGCGCGCGCGGAGCGACGGATGACGGAGGCCGCGCGGCTCGGATTCGACCGCATGGTGACCGGACCCGAGCGGAGCGGCGCGCCCAGCGGCCAGATCGTGGCCGCCGTGGACCTGCGCCAGGCGCTCCAACTGGCCCTCATCGAGGACTGATCCGAGCTCGCGCGGCATCTTTACCCTCCGGTTGCCCCGTGCTAAGGTGGCCGCCCGCCGTATGGCGGGCGCGGGATTGGCATCATCCGTCAGGGATTCATTCGCCCGCGCCATCGGATCCTTACGGACTCTCGGCTCATGACCAAGATCATCCAACTCGTCGGCGCGCTCCTCGGCACGTTGCTGGGGTTCGGCCTCGGCCTGCTCGTCCTCGACCGCTCGGGCGAGGTGATCAGCGTGCCGAATCGCCCCGCCTTCCTCATGGCGATAGTGGTCGCGACCCTCCTCTTCGGGTACCTGGCGATCCCGTACGTCACGATTCGCCCGGCGCGCTGGGCCGTCGACCGCCTGTCACACGCGGGGGCCGGCGAATTCACACTGGGGGTGGCGGCGATCGTGATCGGGCTGCTGATGGGCGTCTTCGCGGGCCTGCCTCTGAGCTCGATCGGGGGCTTCTGGGGCTCCGCGCTCCCGCCGGTGGTGGCGGTGCTCCTGGCGCTCGGGATGCTGGGGGCGACCCTCTACAAGCGCGACATCCTGCTTCCGGCGGTGGCGGGCATCCTGCCGGGCGGCCGTCGTCGCGGCGGCTTCTCGCTGATCGTCATCGACACCAGTTCGGTCATCGACGGCCGAATCGTGGACGTCGGTCGGACGGGCTTCATCCTGGGAACGCTGGTCGTGCCGCGATTCGTCCTGGACGAGCTCCAGCGCATCGCCGACTCGCCGGACCCGATCCGCCGAAACCGCGGCCGGCGCGGCCTCGAGATGCTGACGGCCCTGCAGAAGGACTCCATCTCGCCGGTCGAGGTGCGCGAGGACACCTATCCCGAGATCGGGGAGGTGGACGCCAAGCTGGTTGCCTTCGCCCGCGACCACAACGCCGCGATCCTGACGAACGACTTCAACCTGAATCGGGTCGCCGAGCTGCAGGGCATCCGGGTCCTGAACATCAACGAGCTCGCCAACGCGGTCAAGGCCGTGGTGCATCCCGGCGAGGAGATGGCGGTCAAGATCATCCAGGAGGGGAAGGAGCCGGGGCAGGGCGTCGGCTACCTGGACGATGGCACGATGATCGTGGTCGAGGGCGGCAGCCGCTTCATGACCCGCGAGGTGGGGGTGCAGGTGACGAGGGTGCTCCAGACGGTCGCAGGGCGGATGATCTTCGCCCAGCCGCGCGACGACGCGCGCGCCGACGCGCGCGCCGAGTAGGATGGCCGGGGAGGTCGGCGCGGTCCTGGTCGCGGCGGGCCAGGGCCTGCGGATGGGTGGCGACAAGCTCTGGATCGAGCTGTGGGGTCGGCCGGCCTGGCGCTGGAGCCTGGACGCGCTGCTCGCCGTGCCCGGCATGTCCCGCGTCGCGGTGGTCGTGCCGGAGGGCGAGGTCGAGCGA
The DNA here is from genome assembly GCA_964503725.1 of uncultured Steroidobacteraceae bacterium. GTDB lineage: Bacteria > Chloroflexota > Limnocylindria > QHBO01 > QHBO01 > CF-167. Next base: position 2,947 of record CAZDAV010000060.1, on the reverse strand, counting down.
TTCAGCGCGGCGCTGCCCGAGGCTGCATTCGACCGATGCCTGGTCGTCCAGGGCGGGGTCGAGCGGGCCGACTCCACCCTCGCCGGCATCGGCGCGCTGACCGCCGTGGGCCTGCCGGAGGAGACGCCGGTGCTCGTGCACGACGCCGCTCGTCCCGCCGCTTCGACCGCCCTGATGGAGCGTGTCCTGGCCGCTGTCACGCCGACCGAGGGCGTGATCCCGACGGTCGAGCTGCACGACACGCTGAAGCGGGTGGACGCATCGGGCCGCGTCATTGCCGACATCGATCGCGAGGGAACGTCCGCGGCCCAGACACCGCAGGCGGCGACCCTGGTCGTCCTCCGCGCTGCCCTCGAGGAGGCGCATGCCTGGGGTCGCAAGGTGACCGATGAGGCGGGTGCCCTGGCCGCGGGTGGGGTGGTGGTGCATGTCGTCGGCGGCGAGGCCGAGAACCACAAGCTGACCGAGCCCGGAGACGAGAGGCTCGTGCGCGGCGCTCTCGGCGGCGCCGTCCTGCCGCTTATCGCCCCGTCGGTCGGCGAGGGACAGAGGGCGGGGATCGGCTTCGACGCGCACCGCTTCGCTCCGGAGCGTGCGCTGCGCCTCGGTGGCGTCGACTTCCCGGGCGAGCCCGGCCTCGCGGGCCATTCGGATGGCGACGCCGCCCTGCACGCCGTGATCGACGCGCTGCTGGGTGCGGCGGGAGCGGGGGACATCGGGGCGCACTTCCCGTCCGACGACGAGCGCTGGAGCGGCGCCGACTCCCGCGACCTGCTCACGGCTGCCGTCAAGACGCTCGCCGAGGGCGGGTGGCGGCCAACCTCCGTTGACTTGGCCATCGTGGCCTCACATCCCGCGATCGCGCCGCGCCGGGACGAGATGGCCGCCGCCATCGCCGCGGCATGCGGGATCGACGCGGCCGCGGTCAGCGTCAAGGGAACCACCTCCGACGGCCTCGGCTTCGCCGGCGCCGAGGGGATTGCCGCCTATGCCGTGGCCGTCATCGGTCCGGCATGAGCGAATGGATCGGCGGGCGCCGGCCGGTGGCCGAGGCGCTCGCCGCCGAACGGCCCGCCCATCGGCTCCTCGTCGCGCGCAGCTCCCGCCCCGGTCCTGAGCTGAAGGCCCTTCTGGCCGCAGCCCGTCGGGCATCGGTCCCGGTGGAGACGGTGGACCCGGACCAACTTCGACAGCTGGCCGGCTTCGACGGGCACCAGGGCGTGCTGCTCGAGGTCGGGGAGCGGCGCTTCGCGGACGTCGCCGAGCAGCTGGCGCGGGCGGCGACACGGGGCCACGACCCGCTCCTCCTGATCCTGGAGCACCTCCAGGACCCGACCAACTTCGGCACGCTGCTGCGCTCCGCCGAGGCGGCCGGCGTGGATGGCGTCATCTTCCCGGAGCGCGGTGCGGCGCCACTCTCGGCGGCCGCCGTCAAGGCGTCGGCGGGGGCCAGCGAGCACCTCCTCCTGGCGCGGGTGGACGCGCTGGGCGAGACGGTGCGCGAGCTCCAGGAGCGCGGCATCCGCCTCGTGGCGGCCGACCAGGACGCGCCGACGGGCGCCTGGGAGACGAACCTGACCGGCCCGATCGCGATCGTGGTGGGCAGCGAGGGGAGCGGCATCTCGGGCGTGATGCGGCGCCGCTGTGACCTGCTGGTCCGCTTCCCAATGGCGGGCAGGGTCGCCAGCCTGAACGCGGCGACGGCGGGGGCGCTCCTGTTGTTCGAGGTCGTTCGCCAGCGAGCGGGCGCCAGCTCCGGGCTAGAATCGGCCCCGACGCCGACGTAGCTCAACGGTAGAGCAGCGGTTTTGTAAACCGCCGGTTGTGGGTTCGACTCCCTCCGTCGGCTCCACCCTCCCTATGGCTTGAGGCGGCACGGGCCCTTCGCTATACTCCCGGTCGGTCGCAGTGGGTAGGTTGAGCAGGTGGTGAGCTCCGCTGACTGTAGATCAGCCGTCTTCGACTGTGGGGGTTCGATTCCCTCCCTGCCCACCACGCTTACGAGGCAGATCCGCCACGCAGATTTGCCTAGATAAACCGATGGTTGCTGCTGCTCTCGCGCTCCAGCAGAATCTGCGCGCGCCCACGTAGCTCAGTTGGCAGAGCACGTCCTTGGTAAGGACGAGGTCTCCGGTTCGAGCCCGGACGTGGGCTCCATCTCCACCGCGCAGGAGACCTGACTGGCGTGAATCCGAACGTGCTGCTGCCGTTGCTCGCCGCGCTGCTGTCATTCGTGTTTGCGGCCATGGTCGCCGACCAGTGGCTGCGACGGCGACAGCCGTACCAGCTGGTCTGGACCATCGGCCTCGTCTTCTACGGGGTGGCAGCCGGGGTTGACTTCCTGGCTGCGGCCTGGGGATGGAGCGAGGTCCTGTATCGGACCTGGTACCTGGCCGGGGCGTTCGGTGGTGCCGCCTACCTTGGGCTCGGCACGATCTTCCTGCTGAACCGAACCCGCTTCGGGTACTTCGTGGCGTTCCTGCTGGCGGGCAGCGGCCTGATCGCGCTCCTCTTCGCGCTGGCTCGCCTGAACGAGGGCGTGGCGATCCCGACCTGGGGCATCGCAGCGGTCGTCGGCGGATGCCTGCTGACGGCGGCCGCCGTGGCCGTGGTCACACGGATCGATCGTCCGCTGGCGGCGCCGATCACCGCGGTGGCCCTGGCGATCGGGACCGGCGCGGCGATCGTGATGACGATGACCGCACCATTGGCGGCGCCCGGCTTCGCAATCAACCCAACTACCCAGGCACCGGTGGGGGACGCCTTCCCCAGCTACCTGCGCATGCTGGTGCTGCCCTTCAACATCACCGGCGGCCTGGCGCTCGTGTTCGGCGCCATCTACTCGGCGTACATCTTCATGCCGAAGCGGCGCCTCCTGCGCGTGACGAGCGAGATCCCGGTCGTGTCGCAGCTCGGGCGTGGCGTGGCGGTGGCGGTCAACTTCGTG
>CAZDAV010000059.1:0-6360 GCA_964503725.1 uncultured Steroidobacteraceae bacterium | reverse complement strand
CGGTGCGTCTGCGCGGTGCCCGGCTCGTGTCGATCTGACGCCTTCGCGTTCGTCGCTCAAGTGAGGGGGGGAGAGAGCCTCTCAACCCCCCGCCACCGGTCTGACAGGCAGCTGCTCCGGCACACCTGGTCGTTCGTCTCGTTCGTGAAAGGAGTCGGTATGCGAAAGCTGATTGTGCACGAGTTCATGAGCCTCGGTGGCGGGGCGCAGGCCCCAGGAGGCCAGGATGAGGATCGCGACGGGGGCTTCGCCCATGGGGGCTGGACCGTCCCGTACTGGCACGATGACATCGGGGCCGCCTTCTTTCAAGCGATGCAGAGCGTCGATGCGTTCCTCTTGGGCCGGCGCACGTATCAGGTCCACGCGGAGGCCTTCGAGCCCATGGCGCCTGGCGATCCGTTCGGGGACCTCATGAACGCGCCGAAGAGGTACGTCGTGTCGCGCACGCTGACGGCGCCGATCTGGCGCGACACGACGATCATCCGCGACAACGTCGTGGAGGCGGTCCGGTCGCTCAAAGCCCAACCGGGCAAGGACATTCTGACGGATGGCAGCACCAGCTGGTGCCGACGCTGCTCGCGCATGATCTCGTCGACGAGCTCCACTTGACGCTGTACCCGCTACACTCGGCGGCGGCAAACGGATCCTGCCCGCGGGCCTTCACCAGAGCTTTCGCCTGACATCCGCCACGCCGTACCCCACCGGCGTCGTTGGCTTGCACTACGCGCGCCAGGAGAGCTGACGCTGACATGTTGGCGCTCGCCAGAGCTCGCTGCGCCAGTCAGCTGCAGCTACGATCACGAGGTTCGTAGCGCGGCTGGTCGGATCATTCGGTCTTGGCTCTGGAGCTGAACTCCGATCAAGTCGCCGCAGTTGATGCGCGGTCCGCCCGAGTCCCGCACGGGCCGCGCCATGAGCTTAGCCACAGGCCACTCGCTTGAGGTGATCCCCCAGTCGAGCCGCTAACGCGACGATCGTCAGCGTGGGATTCGCGTACCCCCCGCTCGGGAAAACAGAGCTGCCGGTGACATACAGGTTCGACGTTCCGTGAACCCGGCTGTTCTCATCTACCACGCCGAGCCGCGACGCCACGTGCATCCGGGTGGTCCCCATGTGGTGCTTGCCGGCCTCCAGCGCCTGCCGCCACCCCGCCGGCGTGTCCGGAAAGGCGCGCTCCAGATGGCCGACGCCGGCCTGTCTGACCGCCTGGTCGAAGAACTGCGTCACTCGGCGCATGTTCTCGACGTCCGCCTCACCGATCTGCCATTCGATCAGCACCCGTCGCCTGCCGAGTCGGTCTCGCTCGTCGCTCAGCATCACGCGGTTGTCATAGCGGAACCCGGTCTCGAAGGCCGCACGCATGCGCCAGCGTCGGGCCGGCCCATGTCGCATCGTGAGCTTGCGCGCCAGCGCGACAGCCACTCGCTGCGGGGCCCTCACGGCCCGCCTAACCAAGGACCACGCCGCTCCGGGGACTGCGCGCTGCTTGACCTTGTTCCACAGCGTCTGGAAGGCCTTCACCTCCGCGGTATCGAAAACCCGATGAGCTTCGTATCGGGGATGGAAGAACAAGCTCACATTCATTAGGCGCTCGCGTTCCACGACCTCGCGGCGGAGCGACAGGACGCCCCGGACCGAACTCGCCCCTGGTCCGGGTGCAACCGCCCGAGCGCGGTAGAAGCTCAACGAGTGCGGCGCTCGCAGTACCAGGGTTCCCGGATCGACGAACGCATGATCGGTGAAATAGCGACCGACCAGCCCGCCGGCATTGCCGGGAACGCCGGCCGGCTGGTCAGCGGAGAGCAGCAGGAGCCGGGGATTCTCGATCCCTCCGGCGGCGAGCACGAACCGCTCCGCGCTGATGGCCAGCTCGCACCCGCCTAGGGTGCGGATCTCGACCGCCGTGCAGGCCGGGCCCTCCATCCGGACTCGCGTGACCGGGGCGTGCAGGATCAGGTCGATGTTCTTCGAACGCTCGAGCTGCTCACGATAGCGCTGGCCGAAGTCCTGGACCCGGATGTGAAAGATCTCGTTGGCAAAGGCGGGATCCCCCTGCAGTATCCTCTCCGGTCCGAGGACACTTACCCAGCGCTCCGGGTCGTAGTCACAGGCGGCGAGCCCGCAGATCTCGTGGGCCCGGGCATAGTAGGGACGCAGCTCGTCGAGGCCGAAGGGCCAGCCGCCGGCGTCGCACCAGTCCCGCGGCTCGAAGTCGAGCGCCTCCAGCGGACGGCACCAGCCGGCCCACACCGTGGTTGATCCGCCGAGTGCCCCGACGCGGGTATCCCGCAACATGGGATACTCCTGGCCGATGACCTCACCCTCGAAGAGGCGCTGGGTCTCGGCCTCGTAGACCGCTCCACCCGCCTCCAGCAGGCACACCCGTAACCCGGTCGCCTCGAGCTCCAGAGCAAGGGTGATCCCCGCCGCGCCCGCGCCCACGATGCAGAGGTCGTAGCGCGGCGGCTCGTGTCCGCATCCCTTTTCCGCATCGAGGATCATGGTGCCAGGTTCATAGTATTATTGTGCCCGTGACCGCCCGTCGAGTCTCCGTCGGCATCGTGAATTACAACGGGGAATCATATCTCCCGCTCACGCTCCGCGCCGTGGCTTGCCTGGGCCCCGCCGTGGATGACGTGCTGCTGATCGACAGCGGGTCCACCGACGGGAGCGGTGCGCTGGTGCGGGAGCAGTTCCCCCGTGTGCGGGTGATCGAGCTGGGAGCTAACCTCGGCCCCGGCGCGGCCCGCAACCGTGCCATCAGGGAGGCCGCGAACGACCGGGTGCTGCTGATCGACAACGATGTCGAGCCGCAACCTGGTAGCATCGAGACGCTGGGGACGGCTCTCGATGGTCACTCCAATGCGATCCTGGCGATGGCGGCGGTGCTCTATGCCCAGACGCCCGACACGGTCCAGTACGTCGGCGCCGTGCCGCACTTCCTGGGCACGCAGACGCTGCTCCATGCGGATACACCCGTGACGCAGCTAGAGGACGGGGTGCGGGTGGTGGGGACGGCGATCACCTGCTGCGTGATGGTGGACCGGGCTCGCTTCGGCGACCGGCGGTGGTTCGACGAGCGCCTCTTCTTCTATCTGGAGGACCATGAGTTCGGCCTGCGAGCCAGCCTTCAGGGATACGACTGCATTGTCGTGCCCGAAGCGCGGTGCCTGCACCGGGCGGGCACCATCGGCGTGTCGATCCGGGAGACCGGACGCTTTACTCCCGTCCGGGTACGCCACACCATCCGCAACCGCTGGTTGACGGTCCTCATGCTGTACCAGGCAGGGACGCTGCTCCGCTTCGCGCCCGCCCTGGCCGCGTTCGAGGTGCTGCAGCTGCTCGGCGCTGTCAGAAAAGGTTGGATCGGCCACTGGCTCTGGGCGGCTGGATCCACGGCCCGGATGCTTCCTCATGTGCTCAGCGTGCGCCGAGCCATGCGGACGGGCCGGCGACGCGGGGACCTCGAGGTCCTCGCCGCGGGCCCCTTTCCTTTCAACCCGAGATGGCGTCACTCCGCGCTGGAGCGCGCGGCCCAGCGCTCCCTCGACCTCATCGCCGGACTCAACTGGCGGCTGGCGGGTGGACGCGCTTCATGAGGCTGAGCAAGACTCGGCGCGACCTGCTGATCGCCTTCGCCTCGCAGTTTGGCTTCAAGATTCTCGGCTTTGCCCTCCTTGCCCTGATGGCACGAGGACTGTCCCAGGCGGACTACGGCAAGCTCATGTTCGCCCTGACGCTCTGCGGGGTGACGGTGCTCGTCACCGACCTGGGTGCAAGCACCGACCTTTCCCGGCGCGTGGGGGCTGCCCCCGCAGGTGCACGGCGCCGGCTCGAGGCCGTGCTGTCGGCCCGCCTCCCCCTGGTCGCGGCGTATCTGGTGCTCCTGCCGGCCTGGGTGGCGGTCAGCAAGCCGGACGCGCTCGCCGTGGTCGCGGCGATCGCCGTATACAGCGTGTGCAAGGACGTTTACCGCACCTACTCCTCGCTCTTCTTGGGACTGCATCGGGTCGGGTACACGGTCTTGGCGTTCGGCATTTCGCTGGCCGTGCTGGTGAGCGCCGTGGCCGTCGGTGCCATGACCGGCGCCGGGTTGGGGTGGATGACCGGGGCCCACGTGCTCAGCGGCGCGGTGCTCCTGGGTCTGGCCGCCGCGATCGCGCGACTCAGGATCGGGCCCTTCCGGCTCCGGTTCGGGTGGCGCCGGATGCGACGCATCTTCGGGGGGTCAGTCTGGTTATTCGTACTTTCGATCGCCGGACTGGTGCACCTCGCCGCCGATACCGTGATGCTGGGCTATCTCCAGCCGTACGAGCAAGTCGCGCGGTACCAGGCGGCGGCGAAGCTGCTCGAGGCGTCGCAATTCGCGGTCCGGCCCCTGACGTTGATCCTGCTCCCGGTGTGCGCGGCGCTCGCGGCCCGGCAGCAGTGGGACGACCTGCGTCGCCTGATGCACAAGATGTTCGCCGGCATGGCGGTCCTGGGTGCGGCGGCGTGGGTGTTCGTGGCCCTGCTGGCACTTCCGATCATCCGGATGGTCTACACCGCCACCTATGATGAATCAGCCGAGGTGCTGCGCCTGAGCGTGCCGGGACTCTACACCGCGACGGTGGCGATGCTGCTCGCGTCGGCGACGATGCGGGAGAAGCGAGCGGTGCTCATCATGGCCACCGGCGTGGCGCTCAATGTGGCACTCAACCTGGTGGCGATTCCGCGGTATGGAGCGCTGGGCGCAGCCTGGGTCGCGGTCGCATCCCAGACCTTCGTCGGGGCGTGGCTGATCGGCGACGCCTACCGGACCGTGGCCCGCCACCCGCGGATGGCCCTGGAACCGGAGCGGCAACTCGAGACCGCGATCGCGCTCCGAGATGACTGATTCCCTTCGCATCGCCATGATCGCCGCCTGCCCGTTTCCCTGGCCGCGCGGCACCCCCATCCGGATTCACCGGATCGCCGAAGCGGTGGCGCGCCGGGGACACGAGGTGCACGTCGTCACCTACCACCTGGGCCAGGAGCTAGCGGACCCTCCGTTCGTCGTCCATCGTATCCGTGACGTCCCCTTCTATCGTCGTACCCAGCCTGGACCCACCGTCCGCAAGCTCTTCCTGCTGGACCCGATGCTCGCCGGGCTGCTTCGCCGCCTGCATCGGGAGATCCGCTTCGATCTGGTCCACGCGCACCACTATGAAGGCCTGCTCGTCGCGTCTCACGCTCTCCGCGGAATTCCGATCGTATACGATGCCCATACCATGCTGGCCAGCGAGCTGCCGACGTATCGGCTCGCCATGCCTCGCGGCTGGGTCCGGGCAGTCGCCCCATGGCTCGACCGTTACCTGCCACGGCGGGCCGACCGCATCATTGCCGTCAGCGAGACGATTCGCCACGCGCTCACGAATCTCGGCGCCTCCGCCCCCGAGCGCATACACGTCATTCCCAACGGAGTGGAGTGGGAGCGCTTCCCGGCGGAGCGGGGGATCACGCCAGTGGGGACCACGGTCATCTTCGCCGGCAATCTCGCCCCCTACCAGGGGGTGGACCTCATGCTGGAGGCGTTTGCCCGATTGCATGCGCGCCTGCCCCAAGCGCGTCTGATGATCGTGACGGACTCGCCGTTCACACCCTTCGAGGCACTGGCGCGGCGGCTCGGCGTGCGTGGCGCAGTGGACCTGCGCCGGGCCACGTTTCCAGAACTGCCGGCCATCCTGGCGGCGGCGACGGTCGCCGTGAACCCTCGGGTCCAGTGTGACGGCATCCCGCAGAAGCTGCTCAATTACATGGCCGCCGGCCTGCCGGTTGCGACCTTCGAGAGCTCGGCGGGTCCGCTGCGGCACGAGGTGACCGGCCTGCGCGTACCCGACGGCAATACGTCCGCCATGGCCGATGCACTGGAGCGCCTGCTCACCGACCGCACGCTGGCGCGGACACTGGGCGACGCCGGGCGTGCCCAGGCTCGGCGCGAGTTCTCCTGGGACCAGGTGGCCGCACGGGTCGAGGACGTCTACCGAAAGGCCATGGCGGAGGCGCGCTAGTCGCCCAGCAGCTCCTCGATCGGCTGGCCGGCGAAACGGGACGGTTGCGGCGCGCCGAGCCACTGGAACACGGTCGGCATGAGGTCGGCGGTATCGTAGGTGCGGGTGCTTGGTCCCGGTCGAATCCCGGGTCCCGTGGCGACGAACCAGCCGTGGGGCGTGTGATTTCCCGAGCGGCCGGAGGCCAGTTTCCGGCCCTGGGGCCAGCGGATCTCGCCGAACTGGTCCGAGACCAGGCCGCTGGAGGCCCACACCGGGCCCGGCGGGTCCCACAGCACGACCAGATCGGGAAGAAAGCGGCGGCGCGGCGCGGTGGGGGAGACCAGCTCAT
>CAZDAV010000058.1:0-6435 GCA_964503725.1 uncultured Steroidobacteraceae bacterium | reverse complement strand
GACGATCGTGTTCGTCACCCACGACGTCGACGAGGCGATCAAGATGGCCGACCGCGTCGCCATCCTGCAGCGCGGCGGAGTGCTGGCCCAGTACGACACGCCGGATGCCATCCTCGCCGCGCCGGCGAGCGAATTCGTGGAGCGCTTCGTTGGCGCGGATCGCGGGCTGAAGCGGCTCTCCCTGACGCGCGTGCGCGACCTGCCGTTGAGCCAGCCGCTGACCGCGTCGGTCGGCGAGGCGCGCAGCGAGCTGCGGAAACGGCTCGAGGCGTCCGGCGCGGACTATGCGCTGCTGCTCGACGACGAGAAGCGGCCGGTCGGCTGGATCGCCCGGCGCGATCTCAACGGCGACGGCGCGGTCGCGACCGACGACGCGACTCCCGGCTCCCCAACCCTCCAGCCGGAGACGACGCTGCGCGATGCGCTGTCGACCATGCTGCTATCCAGCGTTCAGCTGGGCGTGGTGGTGGATGAGCGCGACACCGTGATCGGGCTGATCAGCGTCGACGCCATCAGCGAGGCCCTGCGCGCCCCGGCGGCCGGCCGCGCATGACCCCCGGCGAGCCGTTCTTCCGGATCGAGTGGGTGATCGACAACCTGGACGTCCTCTCCCGCCGCACGGGCGAGCACATGCTGGTCACCGTCATCGCCGTCGTGGTCGGCTTCGTCATCTCGTTCGGCCTCGCCCTGCTGGTGCGCCGCTACCCGCGCATCTACGCGCCGATCCTGGCGGTGAGCGGCATCCTCTACGCGATCCCCAGCATCGCCCTCTTCGTGCTCTTCATCCCGATCACCGGCCTCTCGCTGCTCACCGCGGAGATCGCGCTGGTCAGCTACACGCTGGTCATCCTGGTGCGCAACATCGTGACCGGCCTGCGCGGCGTCCCCGCTGACGTGATCGAGGCGGCGAAGGGGATGGGCTACACCGACATGCAGCGCCTGTGGCGTGTTGAGCTGCCGATCGCGATGCCCATCATCGTGGCCGGGCTCCGGATCGCCACCGTCACCACCATCGGCCTGGTCACCATCGCGACCCTCATCGGGATGGGAGGCCTCGGCTACCTGATCGTGAACATTGGCTTGCAGCGTCGCTTCCCGACAGCGACGATCACCGGCGTCCTGACGGTGGTGCTCCTCTCCACCCTCGTCGACCTCGCATGGCTGGCGCTCCAGCGGCGCCTGACGCCGTGGGCGAAGGCCCGGGAGGCCTGACCGATGGAGTTCCTGGGTGAGGTCCTGGCCTGGTACACCGATCCGGCGAACTGGACCGGCAACAACAGCATCCCGCTGCGGCTGTGGGAGCACGTCTCGCTCGCGACCGCCTCGCTGCTGGCTGGCGTTGCGATCGCCCTGCCGATCGGGCTGTACATCGGCCACACCGGTCGCGGCGCGGGCGTGGCAGTGGCCGTCAGCAACATCGGTCGCGCCGTCCCGTCGCTGGGCTGGCTGGGGATCGCCTATCCGATCAGCACCGGCCTGCTGGCGCGCGGCGGCATCGGCTTCGTGCCTGCCTTCATCGGCCTGGTGGCCCTAGCCATCCCGCCGATCGTGACGAACACCCACGCCGGCATGCGCTCCGTCGACCCTGACCTCCGCGAAGCGGCACGCGGGATGGGCATGGGAGAGCTTCAGCTGCTGGCCCGGGTGGAGGTGCCAGTCGCCCTGACAGTGATTCTCGCCGGCATCCGGGTGTCGGCGGTGGCGGTCGTCGCCACCACGCCGCTGGCCGCCCTGGTCGGCGGCGGCACGCTTGGGTCATACATCCTGCAGGGCCTGGCCCTCAGCGACGAGGTCAGAGTGTTCGCGGCGGCCGTCATGGTCGCCGTCCTCGCGATCCTGACCGAGCTCGGATTCGCCTGGCTGCAGCGCCGAGCGGTCTCCCCGGGGCTGGCGGGCCCGGACGAGCGAGCGTGGGAGGAACCTTCGCAGGTGCCCTCGGCGCAGGCCTCGCTCACGCCCTGAGCTGATGCGGCGGCGGATCGGGAGCGTACTCCTGCTGTTCGGGATCTGAACCGCGACACCACCATTGGCCGTATCACTGGTGTCCGGGCGTCGCTGCTAGACTCCCCGGACGGGCTACGCGGACCTCTGATGGGGGCGCGGCAGGCACAGTCCCATTTTCACAAGGAGGACCCAATGCGGAGATACCGCACGCTCGCTCTCGGGGCGGCGTCGCTGGTGCTCGTTCTGAGCGCCTGCGCGCCGGGTGGGAGCGGGGGCTCGCCGAGCGGAAGCTCGGCAGCCGAAAAGCCCACCGTCTCGGTGGGCTCGGCCGGCTTCTACGAAGCGGCCGTCGTCGGCGAGATGTACGCCCAGGCACTCGAGGCCGCGGGCTACACCGTCGAGCGCCACCTGGAGATCGGTGAGCGACCGGCGGTGCATGCTGCCCTCGGGGCCGACGAGGTGAATCTCATCCCGGAGTACCTGGGCGGGCTGGCCGGCCAGGGCCTGGGCCTCGAGGAGCTGTCGCCGGATGCCCAGACTGCCTGGGACAACATGCAGGAGGCGCTGACGGCCAAGGGCTGGGTCGCCTTCGACTTCTCTCCAGGCACCGATGCGGACGGGTTCGCCGTTCGCCAGGAGACGGCCGACGAGTTCGACCTGGCGACCATGACCGACATCGCCGCCGTGGCCGATCAGCTGGTCTGGGGCTTGGCGGAGGGCTGTCCCGGTAACCCCGTCTGCGGCCCGGGCCTCAAGGAGGTCTATGGGATCGACATCTCCACGCTCGAGGTCGAGACCCTTGGGGCGTGCAGCCCGGACATCGCGACCTCGCTGAACGACAGCGCGATCGACGTTGCCCAGGTCTGCACCACGCAGCCGGAGATCGCGTCCATGAACCTCGTCCTGCTGGAGGACGACATGCACCTCCAGCCGGCCCAGAACATGGTCCCGATCGCCAGCAAGGAGCTGGCGGACGCGGCACCGGCGGACTTCGCCGATATCCTCAACGCCATCACCGCCAAGCTGACCACCGAGGCGCTGACGGAGCTGGGGGTGGCGATCAGCATCAACCACGAGAGTCTCGAGGACGCGGCACGCACCTTCCTCGAGGATAACGGTCTGCTCTAGACCCTCCCTGCGAGAGCGATGCGGGCGGCGCAGCCTCCGGGCGGCGCCGCCCGTACACTTTGCTGCACACGATGTCCGAGCACCTCGACCTGGCCGATTGGCGCCGCCGCGTGGCGGCCATGTACGACACGCTGCGCCGCGATGCGCGCGCCGAGCCGGCACGGCTGCTCGGCTTTCGGGCCGCCAAGGATCGCCTCTTCGCCGGTCACCCCTCGTCACCGGTGCCGGCCAGTGCACGGCGTGATTTCCGCGGCCTGGCCTACTGGCGATACGATGCGGCGCTGCGCTTCAGCGCTCCCCTCGAGCCGGACCCGGACGCGCCGCCGCTCGACGTGCCCCGCTCCGGCGAGGGGGCCGTCATGCCCTACGCGCGCATCGGCTGGGTCAGCTTCACCGTCGACGGAACCGCCTGCCGCCTCTCCGTCTTCTGCCTGAACGAGTATGCCGGCGGGATCTTCATCCCCTTCCGCGACGCGAGCAGCGGGACCGAGAGCTACGGCGGGGGCCGCTACCTGTGGGACTCGAGCAAGGGAGCCGACCTGGGCTCCGGTGGCGACGAGCTGGTGCTCGACTTCAACTATGCGTTCCATCCCTCCTGCGTGTACGACCCGATCTGGAGCTGTCCGCTGGCCCCGCAGGAGAACTGGCTGCCGGTCCCGATCCACGCCGGCGAGCGGCTGGCCACCGCGCCGTGAGCGGCGACCCAAGCCTGCCGCGGAACTGCATCAAGTGCGGTCGCGCGGTCGGCCCGGACGAGACGATCTGCGAGGTCTGCAACCGGGCAGGCATGGCGACGCCGTCGGCAACGCAGTACCACGGCACGATCGTGGTCGCGATCGTCGCCGGCGTGGCGATCATGGCCATCGCCGCCAGCCTGGCGCTGCGTGGCGTAGGCCCGTTCGATGGCAGGGCGGTCGCCTTTCGGGCGGACCCGCCCGACGGCGTGGTGGTGACGGTGCGGGTCAACAACCAGGGCAGCCAGGCTGGCAGGGCGAAGTGCCAGCTGACCGCTCGCGACGCCGCGGACCGCGTTCAGCGGATGCGCGCCACCGTCTCGCCACCGGTTCCGGCGGGCGGCACGATCACCTTCGACGAGCGGATCCCCGGCCTGACCGCCCAGCCCGCCAGCGTGGGAGCCACCTGCTTCTAGGGTGCGCTTCGGCGGCTCGTCATGCTCCGACGCCCCACGTTCCGTCTATCCTGACCCGGTGGGTCTAGCACGCGCGTGGAAGATCGCCAGCTCGGCGATCTTCGGCGTCTTCTGGGTCGCCGTCATCGCCATCTTCGTCCTTGGCTGGTTCGACCCGTCGCCAGGCGGCGAGCCGGCGTTCCCGGATCCGGTGCAGGGGCAGGCCGTCTACGACCCCGCCGGCGCCGTCGACCCGGAGATCGAGGAGGCGCTCGAGGCGCAGATCGACGAGATCGAGGCCCGCAGCGGAGCTGAGATCGCCATCTACGTCCGGGTCGACCCATCGGCCACCGAGGACTCGAACCTGGCCGACGCCGCCGCCCTGATGGACCAGTGGGGCGTCGGACGCGAAGGCTTCGACGATGGCCTGGTCATCCTGGTCGGCCTGCAGCCGGACCTCGTGCACGGCAAGGTCAGTCTGTTCGGCGGTGCCGGGTTCCTGCGCGGCTACCTGTCCGAGAGCGATCTGGTGGAGGTCATCGACGAGGTGATCGTCCCGGCCGCCCTCCAGCAGCAGCTCCCGGCAGGCCTGCTCCTGGCGGTGGATGCGGTCAATGCCGCGATCACGCCCGCCGCGACCGACCGGCTCAACCTGCTGCGACAGGTGAACGCGGTCACCGGCATCGTGGGGGCGCCGCTGGCCCTGCTGCTGACCATCGGCTTTGCCTTCCGGGCCTGGCGGCGCGATGGGGACGACCCCGAGGTGCTCGACTCCGAATCTGTCCTGATGGCCGGCCCGCCAGCCGGCATGACGCCGGCACTGGCGACCGTGGTTCGGAATGGGCGCGGCACGCAGCATTCACTCAACACCCTGCTCATCGAGCTGGCCAGTACCGGTCGCATTGGCTTCCAGAACCTCGACCGAGCCGGCAAGGTCAAGTCCGATGACGAGCCCGATCCGCTGCTCGACCCGGCCATCCAGGTGCGCGACGAAGCGCCGAGCGGCGGCCGGCTGGGCACGCAGGAGCGCGAGGCATGGGATCTCGTCCGCAAGCAGGCGATGGGCACCGGCATCCTCGCGCGCGAGCGGTTGTGGGCGCTCAACGGCCTGCTGGAGCCGATGCGAAAGGGGCTCGAGGAGGAGGCGGTCAAGCTCGGCTGGTTCACGCGCCGACCGTCAACCCTGATCGGCCGCTGGAGCTGGATCGGCTTCAGCGAGATGGCGCTCGGTGTCCTGCTCGTGGTGGGCGGCTTCGTGATCCCGATGTCGGGATTGACGCTGCTCGGGGGAGGCATCGGCCTTGGCGGCCTCTTCAGCTGGGGCATCGGGCAGACCATGTCGCAGCGCACCAAGAACGGCGCCTACGTCGACGCCATGCTGAAGGCGTATCGGCGCACCCTGCACAAGACCCTCGAGCAGGCACGATCGCTGGAGCAGGTGGTGGCCGATCCGACGGTGCGGCTGCTGGCCGACACGCCCGACAAGGCGGTCGTGTGGGGCTTTGCGCTCGGCCTGCACGACGAGGTGGCCGAGGTGCTGCGCCGCAACCTGGAGGACCAGGCCAAAGACCCGTCCTCCACGCGGAGTGCCTACTACCCGCTCTGGCTCGGAAGCTCCCCGTCTTCGGCGGCGGACGGCATGGGCGTGGGCGGCGGCAGCATCTTCTCCGGTTCGGGTGTGCCCGATATCGGCGGCATGTTCAGCGCGGTCGGCAGCATCGGCTCGTCGCCCCCCTCTTCCTCGTCGTCTGGAGGCGGCGGGTTCGGCGGCGGTCGCAGCTCGGGTGGCGGCGGAGGCAGCGGCAGCTTCTGAGCTCCGGCGCTGGCGTCACCGGGCGTCAGCGGCTATGGTGAGGGCGATGCCATACGAACGACGACCGGACCGACGCCCAGGCGGCGGTCGACCCGGCGGCTCCGGGCGACCCCCCGGTGACCGTCCCTCCTTCAGCGACCGCCCCTCGTCTGGCGACCGCCCGCCGCGCGATCGCCCCTCCTACGGCGACCGTCCCCCGCGCGATCGCGGATTCAACCCGGCGCCGCGGCCTGACCGACCGGCGGGCTTTGCGCCGCGACCGATGGACGACGGCGGCATGTCGATCCGGCTCGACCCCCGGCGCCTGGGCGCCCTGAAGCTGCTCGCGGCGGAGGCCGGCCTGCGGCCCGGTGAGCTGGTCACGCGGTGGGTCGAGGAGCGGCTGGATGCCGCGCGCGCCGGCGGCATGGCTCCTGCCTCC
>CAZDAV010000057.1:0-6447 GCA_964503725.1 uncultured Steroidobacteraceae bacterium | reverse complement strand
TGGCCCGCGTTCTACACACTCAGCCTTCCAAGCCTCTCCGCCTGAACGCTGTGCTGTCCCGAGTGGGACCTTGAGCGTGACCGGCTCAGTTATGCGCTGTCGCGAGCCGGCCTCAGCGACGAGCGGAGGCCTCCGCCCACTCCTGGCGGTGTCAGCGGCATAAATCGGGCGGCATAGATCTCGGACAGTCAGCGGTCGGCCCGCGGCAGCTGCCCGTACCTAGTTCTTTGACAGACGCTCAAGGACACGCGTGCCGATGACGTCGCCAATCGCCAGCGAGCTGGTCGCGGCCGGCGACGGCGCGTTCCGCACGTGCACTACCCGGCCTCGGCCGGTGATCGTGAAGTCGTCCACGAGTGAGCCGTCAGCCGCCACTGCCTGGGCACGGACGCCAGAGAAGTGGCCGACGAGGTCGTCTGTACGGAGCGTTGGCACGTGTCGTTGCAGCGCTCTCGCGAAGGCGCGCCGGGACAGGTCTCGCCACATCTCTGCAGCACCCGTCCGCCAATAGCGGGCGGCCAGGCGCCAGAAGCCCGGGAAGGCCAGCGTTGCGCCGAGGTCGCCGGGCGAGATATCGGTCAGGCGGTAGCCTTCCCGGGCGAAGGCAAGCACGGCGTTCGGACCGAGCCAGACTCTCCCGTCCATGCGAGGTGTGAAGTGCACACCGAGGAAGGGAAAGCGCGAGTCGGGCACCGGATAGATCAACCCGCGTACCAGCCGAGCGCGCGATGGCCGCAGGAAGTAGTAGTCCCCACGGAATGGCACGATCCGCAACTCGCGTTCGCTGCCTGGTTCCGTCATGGCGGCGAGTCGGTCGGAGTGCAGCCCGGCGCAGGTCACCACCATTCCGGCACGCAGCACTTCGTCTCTTGCCATGACCTCCACGTGGTCTCGCCGCTCCTGCAAGGCGGTGACCCGAGCGGCCAGGCGAATCGTGCCACCCCGCAACTCCACCTCCGCGGCATAGGCCTTCACCACGGCTCCGAAGTCGACAATGCCGGTCTCCGGCGAATGAAGCGCCGCAACGCCGACCGCATGCGGCTCAATCTCGCGAATCTCGTTCGCCTCGAGCCATCGCAGGCCGGGTACGCCATTTGCCTCGCCTCGGCGCTGCAGCTCACGCAGTGCGGGAAGCTCGGACTCATCGGAGGCGACGATCAGCTTGCCGATGAGTCGGTACGGAATCGCCCGCTCGTCGCAGAAGGCCGTCAGCCGGCGCGCTCCTTCGACGCACAGTTGCGCCTTGAGAGAACCTGGGGCGTAGTAGATGCCGCGGTGGATCACGCCGGAGTTATGACTCGTCTGGTGGGCTCCTACCTGTGGCTCCTTGTCGACGACGAGGACCGATAGACCGGGCTGCTCCCCGAGGATGTGAAGCGCCGTGGCGAGGCCGACGATGCCGGCCCCGACCACGATGAGGTCATAGCTTCCGGAGGCAGGCGAACGCCGCACAGCAATGCGGTCAGCTGTCAAGCCGACTGTCGCGCAGCGCGTCTCGGTTGACCTCCATCCCGAGGCCACCGGCCTTCGGGATGCGAACGGTGTTAGTCGCAGGGTCGGGCTGGGGCGGATCGATGAAGATCTGCTCTTCGACGTATTTCATCCCGAGGTGGAACTCCACGCGCCAGCCGTTCATGAGGCCAGCCATGGTGTGCATGTTGAAGCGAGGCCACCCGCCGCCATTCGCGATCACGAGGTTGTACGCCTGAGCCAGGTGGGCGGCCTTCCGCGCTTCTGTGTATCCGCCGCAGTAGCAGGCATTTGGCTGCAGGATGTCGACGGCATGGTGCTCGACCAGCTCCCGGAGACGCCACCGGTGGCCTTCCATCTGACCTGCCGACAGAGGGATCTTGACCCGACGTCGGAGATCCGCCAGGGCGCGCGCATCGTTCTGATACAACGGCTCCTCGAACCACGTGATGTTGCAGTCCTCGATCTCTCGGCACAGCAGGAACGCGTCGAGTGGGGAGAACATGTAGTTGGCGTCGATCATCAACTCGACATCGTCGCCGACGGCGTCGCGGACCGCCCGTACTCGCCTGGCGTCCTCGAGCGGCCCCTTGTCCGTGACGCCTACCACCAGCTTCAGTCGGCGGAAGCCCTGGGTCACCTGGTCCTTCGCAGCCTGTACGAGCTGTTCGATGTCGTACTCGGGGAACCCGAAGGTGATGTAGCTCGGAACCTCGTCGCGGGCCCCGCCGAGGAGCTGGGCAACCGAGCGCCCAACCGACTTGCCGTGAATGTCCCAACAGGCGATGTCCAGGCATGACAGCGCACTCGAGATGACGCCCGTCATCGCCCGCGGGTTGAGCCTTTTCCACACCACCTCGTGGATGCGCTCCACATCGCGCACGTCCATGCCCTTCACGACTGGGGCGAACTCGTTCTGCAGTGCCGCCACGACCGCCGTGGGAAGGAAGTGGCCCGTCAGTCCAAGTCCGGTCTGGCCGTCCTCTGTCTCAACTTCGCAGACGACCACCTTTCGGTGCTCGATCGGCTCGGTCAGGAGCGGTGGAATGATCGGGAACGAGTGCACGCTCGCAGTGATGCGCTGGATCTTCATTGGACTCCTCGTGAACTACTGGGTGTGAAGGCCGGCCGGCGTCCGATTGAACGTCCGGTGCACCGGCGCGGGAGGGGCATGGGTCGACACGCAAGGCAGGGCATGTTCATCCCGCCGGCCCTGTCTTGATCTGCGACCTCGAACGAAGCCGACGGGCCCGCCCAAGGAGCGCTGGCCCAAACAGCATCAGGAACGCGATCGCGAGCAGCACGACGCTGACGGGTCGTTGCACGAAGATCGCGAGGTCGCCATGCGACATCGTCAGCGATTGCCTCATAGAAATCTCGAGGAGCGGCCCGAGGACAAGCGCCAGGACGAACGGCGCGGGGGGATAGTCGAAGCGCTTCATCAGGTATCCCACGGCACCGAACGCGATCGCGATCCAGACGTCGAACATGTTGTTCTGGAGGCTGTAGACGCCTGCCAGCGAGATGCCGAGAATGCCGGTCGCGATCACCGAGTACGGCAGGCGAAGGATGCTGGCGAACAATGGCGCGCCGGGAAGGTTGAGGACCAACAGCATCACGTTGCCGATGTACATGCTGGCGATGAGGCCCCAGAACACGTCGGGGTGATCGGTCAGCAGGAGCGGGCCGGGACGCAGCCCGTAGAGGATGAATGCGCCCAGCAGGACCGCCGTCGTCGCGGAGCCGGGGATGCCGAGGGTGAGCAGCGGCACCATGGCACCAGCAGTCGCCGAGTTGTTCGCCGCCTCGGGCGCTGCGACGCCCTCGATTGCGCCGTGGCCGAATCGTGATGGGTCCTTCGCCACCTTCTTCTCGAGGCCGTACGCGATGAACGAGGCCAAGGTCGCGCCGGCCCCTGGCAGGACGCCGACGACGAAGCCGATGACCGATCCTCGCAGGATCGGCAGACGAGAGGCGAGCCAGTCCTGCCAGCTCGGCAGGAGGCCGCTCAGCTTCGCATGGATCGGCTCCAGGCGGACCCGCTGCTCGATGTTCGCGAGCACCTCGGCGATCCCGAACAGGCCCACTGCGACCGGCAGGAAGTCGATGCCGTCCGACAGCTCGAGGACGTTGAACGTGAACCGCAGTGAGCCACCGATCGGGTCCAGGCCGACCGTGGCGACGAGCAGTCCGGCGATGGCCATCAGCAGCGCCTTGGCGACCGAGGTGCCGGCCAGCCCCGACAGCGTGAGCAGTCCCAGGAGCGCGAGCGCGAAGTACTCCGGCGGCCCGAAGCGCACCGCAAGGTGGGCGATCGGTGGCGCCGCAAGCATGAGTGCCACGATGCCGAGCGTCCCGGCGATGAACGAGCCGATGGCGGCAATCCCGAGGGCCGCGCCAGCGCGTCCTTTGAGCGCCATCTGATACCCGTCGAGTGTCGTCATAACGCTCGCCGACTCGCCGGGCGTGTTGATGAGGACGGACGTGAGGGTGCCGCCATACATGGCGCCGTAGTAGATGCCCGCCAGCATGATGATGGCCGACACCGGCTCCAGGCCGAACGTGAGTGGCAGTGCGAGGGCGATACCTGCCGAGGGCCCGATGCCCGGGAGGATGCCCACCATCGTGCCGATGAGGACGCCCACGAAGGCGAGCGCAAGGTTCTGCAGGGTCAGCGCAATTGAGAATCCGAGCGCGAGCTGCTCGATCGCCTCCACCGCTCAGACCCCGAGCCATCCCTTGGGGAAGGGGACGCGCAGGACCAGCACGAAGAGGACGTAGATGAGCGCGACGGTCCCTGCCGCGCTCGCGAGGGCGACCACCGGACGTAGGCGCTCGACGCCGAACGTCACGATAAGGAGGTAGGCCGAGAGGGCGACGAAGAATCCCGCGAAGGGGACCGCCGCCATCGCAACCACGAGGGCGACCAACGCGATGACGACGCGCACGAGGCCGGCACCTCCCGGACCCTCTGCGGATGGTGCGCGAAGTCCTCGGACGGCGACATAGGCCGAAACCGCGGCCCCGGCAAGGGAGAACCAGAGAGGCGCGAATCCGGCGCCGGGCGCGAAGTCCGCCCAGTAAGGAAGCCGGCTCGCGCCCCATGCCATGACCAGGAACGCGATCGTCAGGCCGGAGCCGATGACGCTGTCTGCCCGGGTCAAGGGAGCAGAAGCCTCGGTCCGGCCTGATCGATCCCGTTGCTCACTCGATCACGCCAAGATCGGTCAACACCGCTTCGAGCGATGTGCTCTGCTCCGCGATGTACTCCTCGGCGTCGTCGCCGGTCAGCATCAGCGGGCGGAGCGTGTTCTCCTCGAGGTAGTCCTGCCATGCAGAGGCCTCGGCCATCTGAGCCAGCGCATCCTCCCAGAAGGCGCGCTCCTCGTCCGATAGCCCACCGGGCGCGATGATGCCGCGGAACTGTTCCCACGTCACGTCATAACCCTGCTCCTGCGCGGTCGGGACATCGAAGCCTTCCAGCCGCTCCGGCGAGAAGCTCGAGATCGCACGGAGCTCGCCGCCCTCGATGAGAGAGAGGGACTCACCGGGGTTGGCGATCGCGAAGTCGACCGTGCCGCCGAGCACGGCGGCATTGACCTCGCCGCCGCTCGCGAACGTGATGTAGTTGAACTCCACGTCCGCGGCCTGCTCGATGAGCGCCGGGATGATCGAGTCCGAGGAGCCGAGCTGCGTGCCGCCGACCTTGATCTCGTCCGGGCTCTCTTCGGCGGCGGCGACCAGATCCTCGAGGCTTTCGTAGGGCGAATCGGCCGGCACGACGGCGATGAAGTCATCCACCGCGAGGACCACCAGATTCGAGAAGTCCTGGTACGTGAAGCCGGTGTCCTGCTGGAGCGGCGTTGCGAGGTAGCTCAGCGTAACGGTCGCCAGGAAGTGCGGGGCGACCCCCTTCTGCTGCAGGTAGGCATACGCCACTGCGCCGCTGCCGCCCGGCTTGTTCACGACGTTGATCGGCTGGGTGACAAGCTCCTCCGTGGAGAGGAGTTCGGCGATCTGGCGCGCGAAGATGTCGCTGCCCCCGCCCGCATCGGCCTGGACGACAAGCTCGATTGGTTCGGTCGGCTCCCACGCCGCGGCGGCAGGCGCGGAGCTCGCGGCCGGTGCGGCGCTCTCCGCTGCCTCGGAGGCCGAAGCGCTTGGTTCTCCGACCTGCGATGCGCAGGCTTGGGCCAGGAAACCAACCATGATCAGGGCCACGCTGGGCCGAGCGTTGATCCTCACCGATGCGTCCTCCTCGTTTCGTGCGTTCCGTTGGCGCGCTGGTGATCCAGATGCCAGCGCGTGGCCGCGATGCGACCGTGCTGCGCGTGCTCCATCGCAAGCTGGCGAGCCCGTCTGACGTCGTGGGCCGCAACAGCAGCGGCGATGCGACGGTGCTCGTCGAGCGCCTTCCGCGGGCGATCCGACGACGAAAGGCTCGCCAATCGGAAGCGGTGTAGCTTCGAGCTGAGGGTCTCGATGAGACGCACCAGCTGCGGACTGCCGGCGGCCTCGTACATGAGGGCATGCAGGCGCTCGTTCTCGCAAGCCGTGCGTTCGACGTCTGCTGCCGGGACCGCCTCGCAGCGCCGCAGCTGCTCTCGCAATGCTGTCGCCAGCGCTTCATCCGCCCGCTCGGCAGCGCGTTGCACGGCAAGGACCTCGAGTGCGCCTCGGATTTCGAACAGCTCGTCGATTTCGCCGAGAGAGATCTGGCGCACCTTGGCGCCGACGTGCGGCACTACCGATACGAGGCCTTCCGCCTCGAGGCGACGGAACGCCTCGCGAACGGGCGTCCGGCTCACCCCGTAGTCCCGCGCGACGGCATCGCCGCCCAGGCGGGTCCCTGGCTGAAGCTTTCCCTGCGTGATGTCAGCCGCCAGCCGATCATGCACGAGATCCACAGCGGTGGCGCGTGCGGGCTCGCCGTCATTCTGCATGCAGTTTCGATGGTATTGCATGTAGTCGGCGCTG
>CAZDAV010000056.1:0-6852 GCA_964503725.1 uncultured Steroidobacteraceae bacterium | reverse complement strand
GTCGACGACCTGTCGGTCTTCTTCAAGCTCGCCACCGTCGTGATCGGCATCCTGGCCTCGCTCTTCGCGCCCGCCTACCTCGAGCAGCGCAAGTTGCCGCTCGGCGAGTTCAACACGATCCTCCTCTTCAGCCTGATCGGCATGTTCGTGCTCGCCTCGTCGAGCGACCTGGTCACCCTGTTCGTGGGGCTGGAGCTGATGGTGATGCCCGCCTACCTGCTGGCCGGCTTCCACAAGACCGATCGATACAGCAACGAGGGCGGCCTCAAGTACTTCCTGCTCGGCAGTTTCGCGTCCGCGATCCTCCTCTTCGGGATCAGCTGGACCTACGGCCTGACCGGCTCCACCCGCATCTCGGAGATCGGTGGCCTGCTCGGCGGATCGGGCCCGGCCGGCCTGGTCGCGATCGGGATGCTGACCGTGGGCGCCACCTTCAAGGCGGCCGCCGTGCCGTTCCACTTCTGGACGCCCGATGCGTACCAGGGCGCCCCCACGCCGATCACCGGATTCCTGTCGGTCGGCCCCAAGCTGGGAGCGTTCGCCCTGCTGGTGCGCCTCTTCGCCGAGGGCCTCGGCGCCGCCGGCGCCGACTGGTTCGGCGTGATGGCCATCCTGGCGCTGCTGACCATGACCGGCGGGAACATCGTGGCGCTGGCCCAGACCAACGTGAAGCGGATGCTCGCCTACTCGAGCATCGCGCACACCGGCTACATCATCGCCGGACTGGCGGCCTTCGCCCATACAGTCGATCCGGTGGCTCGCAGCGAGGCGATCCAGTCGATCCTCTTCTACGTCCTCGGCTACGGCGTCATGAACATCGCCGCCTTCTCCGTGGTCGGCATGCTGCAGCGCGACCCGCGCCGCTTCGGTGGGCTGGCTGCCTTCGCCGGGCTGGCGGGCCGTGCGCCGGCGCTGGCCGCGGCGATGGCCATCCTGATGCTGTCTCTGACCGGCATCCCACCCACCGTCGGCTTCTTCGCCAAGCTGTACGTGCTGGTGGCCACGGTCGATGCCGGCGTCGCCTGGCTGGCGGTGGCGATCGCCCTGAACGCCGCCCTCGCCGCGTTCTATTACCTGCGCGTCATCGTCTACATGTACATGCGCGATCCCGAGGAGGACCCGGCCCCGATCGAGCGTTCCCCGTTCAGCTCGCTGGCGCTCGCGCTCTCCGTCGCCGGCGTGATCCTGCTCGGCCTCTTCCCGGAGCCGATCATCTCCCTCCTCCGGGACTCGGCGGCCAGCCTCCTCTAGACTCGGCGCATGAGGCGCCTCGCCGCACCCGGAATCGTCGTTCCGCTGCTCCTCGCCGTGGCCGGCGTGGCGCTGATCGTGGCCGGCTCGCTGCGGATCGACGAGCCGGGCCCGATCCTGTCGGGGATCCCCGACCCCAGCTCCCCGGTTGCCGTGGCCACCGCCAGCCCGACGCCGCGCCCCTCGCCCGGCATCAGCGTGGAGCCGACCCCCTCGCCCACGCCCATCCCCGATGACTGGGTGGCGGTCCAGCTCGAGATCACCTCGGTCGACCTGAACGTGGCGGTCAAGCACGCGGTTCAGGGCCAGTGCGCCTTCCCACCCGACGACGCCTCCTATGTCCTGTGCCAGAGCCTGCATCCCGGCCGCGGCGGCAACTCGTACATCGTCGGACACGCGGTGCAGCACATCTTCAAGCGGCTCTGGAACGTGATGCTCGGTGCGGAGGTCAACGTCCTCATGTCGGACGGCGTGGTGCTCACCTATGTCGTCACCGAGGTCCACCCCAACGTCAGCTGCCCGGACTCGCGCGTCGAGCCGATGCCGAACCCGCCGTTGGCGCTCATCCACGCGCCGCCGGGCTGCCCCGGCGCGGCCTGGATCCGGCCGACCGACTACGAGCGGCTCACCCTGCAGACCAGCCAGGGCTTCAACCGCAACTACGGGGAGCTGATCATCGTCGCCGAGCCGCGCTGATCAGCGCGGACGGCGACCGTCGAGGAGCAGCGCCGGCACGACCGTGACCGCCGCCACCCCCACCGCGATCATGAGCACGAAACGCAGGACGCCCGCCGCCTCGCCCTGCGACCAGGCCTCCAGCACATCGACCAGCGCCAGGCTGGCGCGCGGATCGACGCCGACGAACTCGGGACGGCCGAGCGCGACGACCAGCGCATCGCGCCGCGGCGGGTCGTTGACGAGGGCGTTCAGCTCGTCGATCCGGTTCTGGCCGATGCTCGTCAACAGCGCCAGGCCCACGCTCATGCCGATCGTGCGCGTCACCTGCAGCATCGCGCTGGCCACCCCATACGCCGATGCGCCGGCCGCCTCCACGGCAGCGGTGGCGCGCGGCGAGACGGTCAATCCGAATCCGGCCCCGAAGATGGCGCAGTCGCGCTGCAGGCGCGGCAGGTCAGAATCGACTCCCCAGCCCGCGGCCAGCCACAGGCCGAACGCGGTGAGCGCCACGCCTGCGACCGCGGTTAGTCGCTCCCCGACCAGGCCGGAGGCCACGCCGCCCATCACGGCGCCGAGCGCGACCGCCAGCGTCAGCGCGGTGAGCGCCGCCGCCGCGAGGTCGGCCCCTCCGTTCAGCACGCGGTTGACGAAGACAGGGCCGCCGATGATGGCCGTCGCGAGCGTGTAGCCGGTCAGCAGGCTGACCGTGTTCGAGGCGGCGAAGCGGCGGTCCGCGAAGAGGCGCAGATCCACCAGGGGAGTCCGGTGGCGCAGCGCGCGCCAGGCGAAGATGACCCCGACGACGCCCGCGGCGGCGAGGCCTCCCAGCACGAGCGGATCGGCCCAGCCGCGCTGCCCGCCAAGCGACAGGGCGCCGACCCCAGCGACAAGCGTGAGAGTCGCCAGCAGCGCCCCGCCCAGGTCGATGCCGCTGGGGCTGCGCGGCGTCTCCACGCCGCCCGCGACCACGTACACCAGCAGCAGGGTCACGATCCCGACCGGCACGTTCAGGAAGAAGATCCATTGCCAGCCGGCAAGGTCGAGGCCGGGGATCGGCAGTGCGACGTTGAGCAGCACCCAGGCACCGTAGGCGGGCCCCACCGCCATGCCGACGAACGTGGCAGCGCCCTCCACGCCGAGCGCAGCGGCGCGGCTTCGGCCGCTGAACAGGTGGCTGGCGAGCGCCATGGAGAGCGGCACCAGCGCACCGCCGCCAAAGCCCTGCACGACCCGGGCCGCGATCAGCCAGTCGAGCCCCGCATCCGGGCCCGCGACGCGGGCCAGGCCGGCGCCCAGGCTGCCGAGGCAGAAGAGGACCAGCGCCACGAGGTACAGCCGCCGTGCGCCCCACAGGTCGGCAGCGCGCCCGGCGAGCGGCATCGCCACGACATAGGCCAGCAGGTAGGCGTTGACAATCCAGCTGGCGTGGGCCAGGTCGGCCCAGCCGCCGAAATCGGCCACGATCGAGGGCAGCGCGATCGCCACCACCATCAGCTCGGCGCCGCCCAGGAAGACGCCGAGTGACGCGACGACCAGGATCGCCCACGCGGTGGCGGGCGAGACCTGCGCGCCGCCGGCCTGCATCAGAGGTCGGCGCGGTCGAGAACCGCTGCTGCCACCACCAGCAGACCCGCGGCGGTCGCGAGCGCCGTTCCCGATGAGCGCAGCGCGTCGCTGAGCGGTCGGGTGGCGCTGCCGATGTCAGCGAGCAGCCCGAGGCCGGCGGTGGGAAGCAGGATCCCGGCCAGGGGACCGCCGATGGTGACCGCCACGAGCACGGCGCATACCAGCAGCGCCGTGATCGCCGCCTGACGGCGGGCCATGAGGCTGCCAATGAGGAGGCCGCCGGCAACCGTCGCCAGCGCCGTGCAGACGACCGCGGCAACGGCCGCCACGAAGGGCCCGGGGTCGATCGGCGTCTCGGCCTGGGTCGTCGCCGCCAGCCAGGCGCCGATCGAGCCGATTCCGATGCTGCCCGCCAGGAGCAGCCCATAGGCGCCGAACCAGGAGAGCAGGACGGCCGAGCGCGGGACCGCCCGGACCGCCATCCAGGCCACGGTTCCACGATGGCGTTCGTGCGCCATCGTGGAAGCCGCCAGCGCCGCCGCCACGCAGATCGACGCGCCGGCGGCAACGGCGTACCAGAACCCGGCCGAGCCGATGGCGCTGACACCGCCGAGCTCCGGCGGCAGCCCGATGACCACGATCCCACCGATGACCGGCAGGCCCACGACCGGGATGAGTCGGAAGCTGATCCACAGCTCGCGCAGCGCCATCCAGGTGAGCGTCAGAAGCCGTCTCACTCGTTCGCCGCCGCCGACCGCTCGCCGGCCCAGGCCAGCGCCGCGAGTGCCTCGATTCCGCCCTGGGAGAGCGCCAGGCCGCGGGCATCGAACTCCTTGACAGGAGCGTGCAGAACGACGCGACCATCGTGCAGCAGCGCGACCTGGTTCACCAGCCCAGCCTCGCTGGCCGGGAACCGGCTGGCGATGAGCACCGTCCGCCTGATCCCCGGGATGGCCAGCAGCCGCGTCCGCTCGATCGGTTCGACCGCGCGCAGTGGCTCGTCCAGCAGCAGGACCTCTGGATCGGTCAGCATCGCAGCGGCCAGGGCCGTGCGCTGGGCCAGCGACTCGCCGCCGCGTTGGATTGGCTCGTCCAGGAGCAGTCCCATGCGATAGGTCTCGGCGGCGAGGTCGATCCGGCGGCGGCGCTTATCGGCGTCGTAGCCGGCGAGCCGCGCGGCCAGGTCAAGCACCTCGCGTGGCGACATCCATGGATAGATACCTGCCGCCGGCCCGACGTAGGCGACCCGCCGGGCCCAACCGGCCGGCGAGTTGTCGGCGCGGGCGGCACCAGCCAGCCGGACCGTGCCGGCGGTGGCGTGGGCGAGCCCCGCGAGGACGCGCAGGAGGAGGGAGGCCGACTCCCCGGGGCGTGAGACGACCAGGAGCCTGGCGCCCACACCGACAACCAGGTTCAGCTCGTCGAGAAGCGGCTGGCCGCGGACGATGCGCGTGACCCCGTCGCAGATGACGGCCGCCGGTCGCAGCAGCTGGATCGACCGCGAGGCCCACAGCGCGTCGGGTGTGGAGCTCGTCAGGTCGCACCTCCTCGGTCGCGGCTGGGCCGATGGGCGGCCAGTCTAGCACGCCCTATTGACGCTTCAGCCGGGGGTCCATATCATAAGGGCCCGTTTATATAAATCCGCATTTGATAAAGAAGCGCTACTGCATGACCCTCCTTCCCGAGACCAGCGGCGAGCGTGACCTGCGGCGCCTGCGCACCTTCTATCGCGCGCTCGGCGACGAGACGCGGCTGCGCATGATCAGCCTCCTGGCCGAGTTCGGCCCGATGCCGGTCAATGAGCTGTCCGCTCGCGTCGTCCTCTCGCAGCCGCTCATCAGCTGGCACCTTCGTATTCTGCGGCTGGCCGGCCTGCTCGAGACCAGGCGCCAGGGGAGGGCCACCATCTGCCGGCTGCGCACCGCGGCCTTCGAGGAGCTGCACGAAGCCGAGGAGCGCCTGATCGGCGGCACATCCGGGATCGGCCGGGCGCGACCAAGTGGCGCCTCCGAGGTGGCCGATGTCGGCTAGCCATCCGCAGGCGGGCGGCCTGCCACGCGGCGACTCGCTCGTCTCGAATCGGGTCAAGGAGGCCGGGCGGGCACTGCTGGCGCCCCTCGTGCGCCTGGCGCAGCGACTCGGCATCACACCCAACGAGGTCACCGTCGCCGGCTTCCTGGTCGTCGCGGCCGCCGCGGCCCTGATCGGCTTCGGGCAGCTGCTGGTCGGGGCAATCGTCCTGGTCAGCGGGTCACTGCTGGACGCGGTCGACGGGGCGCTGGCTCGCGCCACGGGGGGTGCCACTGCGTTCGGCAGCTTCCTCGACTCGACCCTGGATCGCGCCGCGGAGCTGATCCTGTATGGCGGTCTCGTCGCCTTCTACCTCACCTCCAGCGCCGATCCTGTCGGCCCCGTCCTTCTGACCTTGGCTGCACTGTCCGGCTCGGTCATGGTCAGCTATACCCGCGCCCGGGCGGAGGGCATCGGCGTCTCCGCCTCGATTGGGCTCGCTCCGCGCACGGAGCGCCTGGTGCTGATCGTGGCCGGTATCACCCTGGCCGGGCTCGGCTTCGGCATCGGCCTCATCGGCGCCATCGGCATCGTCGCCGCCCTGTCCGCGGCCACCACCATTCAGCGCATCTGGCACGTTCGGCGACAGGTCGAAGAGACACAGGAGAGATAGCGATCGTGGCGAGCAGCAACGGCAAGAACGGGCATCGGCCTGGAGACGGCAAGATCCGGGTCGCACTGGTGGGCGTCGGCAATTGCGCCTCCAGCCTGGTGCAGGGCCGCTACTACTACGAGAAGACGAAGGACGGAGACCACGTCCCCGGCCTCATGCACGTCAACCTGGGCGGCTATCGGATCCGCGACATCGAATTCGTGGCCGCCTTCGACATCGACAAGACGAAGGTCGGCAAGGATCTCTCCGAGGCTGTCTTCGCCGGGCAGAACAACACCTTCAAGTTCTCCGATGTGCCGCACACCGGCGTGACCGTCGATCGCGGCATGACCCACGACGGGCTCGGCAAGTACCTGTCGCAGGTCATCGAGAAGGCGCCTGGCCCCACTGCCGACGTCGTCGGCATCCTGAAGGAGCGCAAGGTCGACGTCATGGTCTCCTACCTGCCGGTCGGCAGCGAGGAGGCGACGAAGTGGTATGTCGAGCAGGCGCTCCAGGCGGGAGTTGCATTCATCAACGCCATCCCGGTCTTCATCGGCCGCGAGCCGTACTGGCAGCGACGCTTCGCCGAACGTGGCCTGCCGATCATCGGCGACGACATCAAGAGCCAGGTCGGAGCGACCATCACGCATCGGGTCCTGACGCGTCTGTTCATGGACCGCGGCGTGCGGATC
>CAZDAV010000055.1:0-6876 GCA_964503725.1 uncultured Steroidobacteraceae bacterium | reverse complement strand
CGCCGACCGCGGCGTCGAGCGCCTTGGCATTCTGGATCGCCTCGCCCAGGCCGATGTTGACGACCACCTTCTCCAGCCGCGGAACCTGCATCGGGTTCGCGTAGTTGAACTCGCGGCGCAGGGCGGGGGCGACTTCGTCCAGGTAGCGGCGACGCAGACCAGGGCCACTCGCCGGGGCCGATGCGGCAGCCGCCGCCGTGGCGGGAGCCGCGGCTGGTGCCGCCCTGCCCTTTCGGGGCGCCCGGGGAGCGGCCGGCTTGGCCGCCTTCTTCGGCTTCGTCTCGTCGGCGGTCACTTGACGACCTCCATCTGCTCCCCGCAGTGCTTGCAGACGCGGACGCGGCGCTCGCCGTCCTCGAGCAGCTGGATCGCCACCCGGGTCGGACGGTCGCAGCGCGGACAGACGACCTGCACGTTGCTCAGGTGCAGCGGCACCGGCAGGTCGAGGATGCCCGCCTGCTGGGTCCGCGATCGCGGCCGCTGGTGGCGCTTCGCCATGTTGATGCCCGGCACCACCACCCCGAGGCCGCGCTTGGTGCGCTCGATGCGCTCCACCACGCCGCGCTTGCCGCGGTCCTTGCCGGCCAGCACCAGCACCGTATCGCCCTTCCGGATGTTCATCGCTACAGCACCTCCGGGGCGAGCGACACGATCTTCATGTAGTTGCGCTCGCGAAGCTCCCGAGCGACCGGTCCGAAGATGCGGGTCCCCCGCGGGCTGCCCTGTGGAGTGATCAGCACCGCCGCGTTCTCGTCGAATCGGATGTGGCTGCCGTCCGGCCGCCCGTACTCCTTGGTCGTGCGCACGATCACGGCACGCACGACCTCGCCCTTCTTGACGCCGGTGTTGGGCAGCGCCTGCTTGACGCTGGCCACGATGACGTCGCCAATCTCGGCGGTGTCGCTGCTCGAGCGACCGATGACGGTGATGCACTCCACCACCCGCGCGCCGGAGTTGTCGGCCACCCGCAGCCGCGTGTACTGGCGGATCATTCGAGCTCGCTCTCCGCCAGCTCGACGCCCGAGCCGCGCGCGATCACCTCGATCACCCGCCAGCGCTTTTCGCGGGACAGGGGCCGGCTCTCCTCGATGCGCACCGTGTCACCGACCCGTGCCGAGTTCTCCTCGTCATGGGCCTTGAACTTGCTCGACAGGCGCACGACCCGCTTGTAGATGGGGTGACGGCGCAGCCGCTCCACGCTGACCACGATCGTCTTGTCCATCTTGTCGGAGACGACGCGCCCGACCTTCGTCCGTCGCTTGCCAGCCATCAGCTGGCCTTCTCGGTGGCGGCCGCGGCGTCGGCGGCGTGCTGCCGCTCGGTCATCACCGTCAGGATCCGGGCGATCCGCCTGCGCGTGGCCGGCAGCTTGCTGTAGTTCTTCTCCTGGCGCGTGGCCAGGTCGAAGCGGATCTTCCACAGCTCCTGCTTGGCATCGACCAGCGCGCTCTCAAGATCGGGGTCCGATAGTCCGCGGATCTCGTTGATATCCATGCTCACGCCCCCTCCTTTTGCACGAAGCGGGTCTGAATCGGCAGCTTGTGGCTGGCCAGCCGCATCGCCTCGCGGGCGACCGTCTCCGGCACGCCCGACATCTCGAACATGACCCGACCGGGCTTGACGACGGCGACCCAGTGATCGGGGGCGCCCTTGCCCGAACCCATGCGGACCTCGGCCGGCTTCTTGGTCACCGGCTTGTCGGGGAAGACGCGGATCCAGATCCGTCCGCCACGCTTGATGTGGTGCGTCATCGCGCGCCGCGCCGCCTCGATCTGGCGACTTGTCAGCCAGCAGACCTCCTCGGCCATCAGGCCGAACTCGCCGAAGCTGACCGTGGTCCCGCCCTTGGCCATGCCTCTACGGCGGCCACGCTGGACCTTGCGGTGCTTGACCCGCTTGGGAAGCAACATCGGTCAGGCCTCCTCGGTCGTGGCGGCGGGGGCAGCGGCGGACGCCGTCGCCGGCTCCGCAGCGGTCGCAGCCGAGGTTGCGGTCCGCGAACGACCCCGTGTCGGCCGCTCGCGGGGCTCGCGAGGCTCGGTCCGCGCGGAACCGGGGCGCTCGCCAAGCTGGTCGCCGCGGTAGACCCAGACCTTGACCCCGATGCGGCCGTAGGTCGTCCTGGCGTGCACGACGCCGTAGCTGATGTCGGCGCGCAGCGTTCCGAGCGGGATCCGCCCCTCCTTGTCCCACTCGGTGCGGCTCATCTCCCCTCCCCCGAGCCGACCGGAGACCTGGATCTTCACGCCCTTGGCACCGGCCTTGATGGTTCGCTGCACGGTCTGCTTGACGGCCTTGCGGAACGCGATCCGGCGCTCCAGCTGGCCGGCCACGTTCTGCGCGACCAGGACAGCGTCGAGCTCAGGCTGCAGGACCTCCTTGATCTCCAGCTTGACCTTCTTGTCGGTCAGCTTGCCGACCGAGGTGCGCAGCAGCTCCACGTTCTGCCCGCCCTTGCCGATCACGATCCCGGGCTTGGCCGAGTGCACCGTGACCGTCACGTGGTTGATGCCACGCTCGATCTCGACCTGGCTGACGCTGGCATTGGCGAGCTGCTTGGCGACGAGCGCCCGGATGCGCATGTCCTCCTGCAGCAGGGTCGCGTAGTCGCGATCCGCGTACCACTTGGCCAGCCACGGCTTGTTGATGCCGATCCGGAAGCCGTAGGGGTGAACCTTGTGACCCATCAGGACTCCTCTGTGTCGGCCACGGCGACCGTGATGTGGGTTGTTCGCTTCAGGATGCTGAAGGTGCGGCCCTGGGCCCGCGGCCGGAAGCGCTTGAGGGTCGGCCCCTCGTCCGCGGTGGCGCTCACCACGCGCAGCTCCTCGGCCGAGAGGTTGAAGTTGTTCTCGGCATTGGCGGTCGCGCTCTTCAGCACCTTGGCAACATCGCGCGCCGCCGCGTTCGGCAGGAAGCGGAGGATGGCGGCGGCCTCCTCCACCGGCTTGCCGGCGATGAGGTGAGCCACCAGCCGCACCTTGCGCGGGCTGATGCGGATGTACCGGGCCGTGGCGATGACGCGCATTGGCGGGCTCCTACTTCAACGCCGTCGAGCGGTCGGTGGCCTTGCCGTGACCGCGGTAGTGGCGTGTCGGAGCGAATTCGCCGAGCCGATGCCCGACCATGTTCTCGGTCACGAAGACCGGCACGTGGCGCCTTCCGTCGTGGACGGCGATGGTGTGCCCGATCATCGACGGAAAGATCACGCTCGGGCGCGACCAGGTCTTCAGCACCTTGCGCTCGTTGTGCTTGTTCATCTCCTCGATGCGGCCGAGCAGGCGCGCGTCAACGAACGGTCCCTTCTTGACGGAACGACTCATCGGGCTCTCCTAACCCCGTCCATAGCGACGGCGGACGATCATCTTGCCGGTCGTCTTGTTCTTGCGGGTGCGCAGGCCCATCGCGGGCTTGCCCCACGGCGTCTTGGGCGGCATGCCGGTCGGCGACTTGCCCTCGCCACCACCGTGCGGGTGGTCGCGGGGGTTCATGACCACGCCGCGCACCTCCGGCCGGCGCCCCATGTGACGGCTGCGCCCCGCCTTCCCGATGTTCTGGTTCTCGTGATCCAGGTTGCCGACCTGGCCGACCGTGGCCATGCAGTTCGCGCGGACCCGGCGCACTTCCCCGGATGGGAGTCGGATGGTCGCGTACTCCCCTTCCTTGGCGAGCAGCTGCGCGCTGCCGCCCGCGCTGCGCACGATCTGGCCGCCGCGCCCCGGGATCATCTCGACGTTGTGGATCTGGGTGCCGAGCGGCATGCGCGCCAGCGGCAGGGCGTTCCCCACCCGAGCCTCCGCATCCGCCCCGGAGATGACGACGTCACCGACCCCCAGGCCGTGGGGCAGCAGCATGTAGCGCTTCTCCCCGTCGGCGTAGTGGAGCAGCGCGATGCGGGCGGAGCGGTTCGGGTCGTACTCGACCGTGGCAATGGTGGCCGGCACGCCGGCCTTGTCCCGCCGCCAGTCGATGACGCGGTACAGGCGCTTGTGGCCCGCTCCCTGGTGCCGCACGGAGAGCTTGCCCTGGCTGTTGCGGCCCGCCTTGCGCACGAGGTTCTCGGTGAGCGGCTTGTGGGGCTGGCTCACGGTCACCTCGTCGAAGGTGGAGCGCGTCATCTGTCGCATCCCGGGGCTGGTCGGTCGGTAGTTGCGGAGTGGCATGATCGCTACACCGCCTCGAACAGTTCGATTTTGTCGCCTGCGGCGATGCTGACCACGGCCTTGCGCCAGCCGGGGACGGTGCCCAGCGTCCGGCGCCCGCGTCGCTTCTGCTTGGGCTTGACCCACATCACCCGCACGCCGATGACGGTCACCTTGAACTCGGCCTCGACCGCCGCCTTGATCTGGAACTTGTTCGCGTCCCGGCCAACCGCGAAGGTGTAGTTGTTGCGCTCGGTCTGCGCGACGCTCTTCTCGCTGATGACGGGGCGGATGAGAATGTCATGCACGCTCACGGCGGTCATGCGTAGACCTCCTGTGCGCGCGCCAGCGCGTCGGCGGTGAAGACGATCGTATCTGCCTCCAGCAGGTCCACCACGTTGAGGCTGTCGGCGAGGAGCACGCGCACCTCGCGCAGGTTGCGGCACGAGCGCTCGACGACCGGCTCGCGCGCCGGCAGTACGACGAGCACCTTGCCCTCCGCCTTCCAGGCGGTCAGGCGCTTCGCGAAGGCCCGCGTCCCGATCTCCTCCATGCCGAACCCTTCGACCACGCGCAGCGCGCCGTCGGCCGCCTTGCCGCTCAGCACGCCCTGCAGCGCCGCGCGGCGCATCTTGGCCGGCATGCGCAGCTCGTAGCCTCGCGGGTGCGGTCCGAAGACCACGCCGCCGCCCCTCCAGTGCGGGGCGGAGCGGGTTCCCTGTCGCGCGCGGCCGGTCCCCTTCTGGCGCCAGGGCTTCTTGCCTCCGCCGTGCACCCCGCCGCGGGTCAGCGTGTCGGCGGTCCCCGTGCGCTTGGCGGCGAGCTGGCGGATGACGGCCTGGTGAATCAGCGCCTCGTTGACCGGGGCGGCGAAGAGCGACGGCGCAAGCTCGACCTTGCCCGCCTCCTTTCCATCGGCCTTGAGGATGATGGCGTGGTCCATCGTCACTTCGCCTTCTGCACGAGCAGGACGGCGTTGCGGGCGCCCGGCACCGCACCCTTGACCAGGATCAGATTGCGCTCGGCGTCGACCTTCACGACCTGCATCTTCTTGACCGTGACCTGGTCGTCGCCCATGTGGCCGCCCATCCGGGTTCCCAGGAAGACGCGCCCCGGGGTGGTGCCGGCCCCGATCGAGCCAGGCTGCCGGATGTTCGTCGAGCCGTGCGTCTTCGGACCGCGCTTGAAGTGATGCCGGGCGATCGTGCCGGTGAAGCCCTGTCCCTTGCTGACGCCGGTCACGTCGACCAGGTCGCCGGGCGCGAAGAGAGTGACATCGAGCTGCTGCCCGACCTCGAAGCCATCGGTCGAGTCGATGCGGAACTCGCGAACGCGGCGTGGTCGCTGCTGTTCGCGCGGCAGGTCCTTGAACTGCCCGGCCACCGGCTTGCTCACTCGCTTGGCGGTGCCCGCCCCGACCTGCAGCGCGGCATAGCCGTCCCGCTCCGCCGTTCGGAGCCGGGTGATGCTGTTGGGCGTCGCCTCGATGACGCTCACCGGCACGACGCTTCCGTCGTCACCGAAGACCCGCGTCATGCCGAGCTTTCGCCCGATCAAACCTGCCGCCACTGCTCTTCGTTCCCACTCACATCTTGATTTCGATGTCGACGCCTGCCGCCAGGCTCAGCCGCATCAGCGCATCCACCGTCTTGGCCGACGGGTCGATGATGTCGATCAACCGCTTGTGCGTCCGAATCTCGAACTGCTCACGCCCGTCCTTGTGCACGAACGGCCCACGGATGACGGTGTACTTCTCGATCCGGGTCGGCAGCGGGACCGGCCCCGCGATGGCGGCGCCGGTTCGCTGCGCGGTCTCCACGATCTGCTCGGCCGACTGGTCGAGCAGCTTGTGGTCGTACGCCTTGAGCCGAATGCGGATGCGCTGCTTGGCCATCGCCGGGTCAGCCCACCAGCTCGGTGATCACGCCGGCGCCGACGGTGTGCCCGCCCTCGCGGATCGCGAAGCGCTGTCCCTGCTCGATCGCGATCGGGGTGATCAGCTCCACGTCGATGTTCACGTTGTCGCCCGGCATGATCATCTCCACGCCGGCCGGCATGGTGATGGCGCCGGTCACATCGGTCGTGCGCAGGTAGAACTGCGGCCGGTAGCCCGCGTAGAACGGGGTGTGACGCCCGCCCTCGTCCTTGCCGAGGACGTAGACCTCCGCCTTGAACTTGGTGCCCGGCTTGGCGCTGCCCGGCTTGGCCATCACCTGGCCGCGCTCGAGCTCGTCGCGCTCGATGCCGCGCAGCAGCAGGCCCACGTTGTCGCCGGCCTGGCCCTCGTCGAGCGTCTTGCGGAACATCTCGACGCCGGTCACCACCAGCTGCCGGCTCTTGGCATGGATCCCGACCAGCTCCACGGTGTCGCTGGTGTGGACCACGCCACGCTCGATGCGGCCGGTCGCCACGGTGCCACGGCCCTTGATCCCGAAGACGTCCTCGATCGGCATCAGGAACGGCTTGTCGATCTCGCGGACCGGGGTCGGGATGTAGTTGTCGACCGCATCCATCAGCTCCTTGATGGATGCGTACTCCGGCGCGTCCTGGTCGGTCGAGGTCGACTCGAGCGCCTTGAGCGCCGAGCCGCGAATGACCGGGGTCTCGTCGCCGGGGAAGTTGTACTTGGTCAGGAGCTCGCGGACCTCCATCTCGACCAGGTCGATCAGCATCTCGTCGTCGACCATGTCCACCTTGTTCAGGTAGACGACCAGCGACGGGACCTCGACCTGGC
>CAZDAV010000054.1:0-6931 GCA_964503725.1 uncultured Steroidobacteraceae bacterium | reverse complement strand
TGGTCGCCGAGGTGCACGGGCAGGAGCCGACCATGGAGAGCGTCTTCATGACCTACACCGGCCGCTCCCTGGACGACGACATCGGCGACAACGAGAACGAAGACGACGAATAGCAATGAAAGGAGGTGATGAATAATGTTGATCCAGCACGACCAGACGGCACTCCGATCGGTCCATGCCGATCGTGTCGCTCGCATGCGACGCGACCTGCATGCCGGCCGCGGCCTGCCGTCGCGCCGCCCCGTGCGGCGTTGGGTCGGACGTCAGCTGGTGCGCTTCGGTACGCGCCTGGCTGGTGAGCCGACGTTGCGGCGACGTGTCCGGTCCGCCTAAGGGGCCGGACCGTCGCTCATCCCTCGATCATCGGAGCACAGAGCCATGGCACTCATGACCCGCGAGCTGAAGGCGTCCTTCGCCTTCGTCGAGCGAAACTTCAATCTGACCAAGCGCTACTGGGGCTGGGAAGTGGCCTTCCTGGTCTATGCGGTGGCGGGCGCCCTGGCTGTGTCGCTCATCGGGCAGGGGCAGGGCGACACGCGGCTGCTGATGACGCTGGTGATCGGCGCCGTCTTCTGGAACTACCTGTCGGTCGTCTTCAGCTTCATTGCCGAGACGGTCAGCTGGGAGCGCTGGGAGGGGACGCTGGAGTACACCTTCATGGCGCCCGTGCGGCGCTATACCCAGATGCTCGGCTCGACGCTGTACGCGGTGATCTTCGGCTTCATCCACACCGTGGTGGTGCTGATCGTGCTCGCCCTCTTCTTCGAGCTTGACCTGTCGCGCGCCAACTTCGCAACCGCCGCGGTCTTCATGGTGCTCGGCTCCTTCTCCTTCATCGGGATCGGGATCATGACCGCCATCCTGCCGCTGATGTACGTCGAGCGCGGAGCGCAGATGACCTTCGTGCTGCAGTCGGTGCTGCTGCTGATCAGCGGCGTCTACTACAGCGTCGACATCCTGCCCGGCTGGATGCAGGTTGCCTCGAACTTCAGCCCGGCGACCTATGTTCTGGACGGCGTGCGAGCCGGCCTGATCGACGGGGTGGGCGCTACGCAGCTGTTCGGCGACATCTGGCCGCTGGTGCTGATGGGCGTGGTCTTCATTCCGCTCGGGCTGTGGGCCTTCGGGCGCGCAGAGCGCTACGCCAAGCGGACCGGCAAGCTGAAGCGGGTGGGCTGAGCCGTGGGCGCGACCCCCGACTTCTCACTGCGACCCCACCGCGCGGGCGACCTGCCCGAGTTCGTGCGGGTCAGCAACGCCGCCAACGAGGCCGATGGCATCGACGAGCGGTCCAGCGAGGCGGGCCTGGCCAACTGGCTCCTGCACCCGCGGGACGGCTTCATCCCGGCCGATGACATCGTGGTGGCCGAGGTCGATGGCCGCATGGTCGCCTACGGCTGGGTCGACTGGGTGATGACGACCGATGGGCGGCGCGAGTACCGGACCCGCGGCCACGTTGATCCGGCCTGGCGTCGACGTGGCCTGGGTAGCGCCATCCTGGCCCACAACGAGGCGCGCCTGCGGCAGATTGCCATGGGCCACCCCGACGACCTGCCCCGTGTCCTGGGCGCGTTCGCGTCCGAGCACCGGCTGGGCGGGATCGCCCTGATCACCGGCGCGGGGTATCGGCCGGTGCGCTATTTCTTCGACATGCTGCGGCCGCACCTCGACGACGTGGACCTTCCTCCCATGCCCGATGGGCTCGAGCTGCGGCCGGTCGCCGACCGGGAGGGCTTCCGAAGGATCTTCGACGCCGACGCCGAGGCCTTCATGGACCACTGGGGCGGCTTCGACGCCTCGGACGCCGCCTTCAACCGGTGGCTCAGCGATCCATACTTCGACCCGTCGCTGTTCGTCATCGCCTGGGATGGCGACGAGATCGCGGGGGTTGTGATCAATGCCATCGATGCCGACGAGAACAAGATGCTCGACCGCAGCCGCGGCGTGCTGGATAGCGTCTTCGTGCGCCGGCCGTGGCGACGCCGTGGGCTGGCGGCCGCACTCGTCGCCCGCAGCCTCATCCTCCTCCGCGAGCGCGGCATGACGAGCGCCTGGCTGGGGGTCGACGCGGAGAACCCGACCGGCGCATTGGGCGTTTACGAGCGCGCCGGCTTCGTCGTGCACATGCGCTCGACCGCATTCCATAAGCCCCTGGTGCTGGACCGATGACGCCCGCGACCGCCCCCTCCGACGCGATCCGTCCCGCCATCCCCGGCCTGGTCCTGCGGCCGTATCGGCACGGTGATGCCGCCGCGCTTGCCGATCTGAACAACGCCGACAGCGCGGCCGACGACCTCCCCTGGCGCACGACGGCGGACGAGATGGAGAACTGGTTCGCGCGCGCCACTCCAAGCTTCGATGCGACGCGAGACGCGTTCATGCTGGAGCTCGACGGCAGGGTCGTCGGTACCAGCGACCTGGAGTGGGTCGACACGACCGATGGCTTCCGCGAGTTCCGCATCGGCTGTGCGCTCCTGCCGGAGGTCCGACGTCGCGGTATCGGCCGTTGGCTGCTGCGTCTGAACGAGGAGCTGGCCGTGGTCCGGCTGGGGGAGCTGCCGACCGAGCGGCCGGTGCTGCTGGGCTCCTGGAGCCCAGACCGTCGGGTCGGCAAGGTGGCCCTGCTCGAGCAGGAAGGCTACCGGCCGGCCCGCTACTTCTTCGACATGCTGCGCCCGACGCTCGCCGAGATCGAGGTGCCGCCGATGCCGGAGGGGCTCGAGCTGCGGCCGATGGGCGACGATCAGCTCCGCCAGCTGTGGGATGCCGACGTCGAGGCGTTCGTGGATCACTGGGGCGGGTTCGATGGCTCGGACGCTCGATTCGAGACGTGGCGCAGCGACCCGAAGTTCGACCCGAGCCTCTTCATGGTGGCGTGGGACGGCGACGAGATCGCCGGCGGCGTGGTCAACGAGATCAACGAGGCCGAGAACGCCGCCCTTGGGCGCCTCCAGGGCTGGCTGGCGAGCGTCTTCGTGCGCCGTCCGTGGCGCCGACGCGGGCTGGCGCGCGCCCTCGTGATGCGGTCACTGGCCATCCTGCGCGAGCGCGGCATGACGAGCGCCGGCCTGGGCGTCGACGCGGACAACGCGAACGAGGCCCTGCGCCTGTACACCGAGTGCGGGTTCGAGGTGGAGTTCCGCTCAGCCGCCTACCGCAAGCCGATGGTGCCGGCCCCATGACCGTCGAGGCGCCCGGCCTCCCGGCGATTCCCGGCCTGCGCCTGCGCAGGCTGGAGCGGCCCGCCGACGACGCGGTGATCGCGGCGCTGGTGAACGCGGGCAACGTGGCCGACGGGATCAAGCATCGGCTCCAGCCGGAGCAGGTTGCCAACTGGCTCGACCACCCGTCCCGCATGGACCCGGCACAGGACCTTGTGATCGCCGAGGTGGACGGCACCCCGGTGGCCTACGCTGAGGGCGGCTGGGAGCAGGACAACGACGGAGGCCGCAACTACGCCAACTGGGGGCAGGTGCACCCCGACTGGCGCCGCCGGGGGCTGGGCACCGCCCTGCTCGGCTGGGTGGAGGCGCGGCAGCGGAGCGTGGCGGCCACGGATCCGACAGACGTCGAGCGGCGCCTGGAGAGCTGGGCGCACGAGAACGAGGCGGGGCGCATCGCGCTGCTGGAAGGGCATGGATACCAGGTCGCCCGCTACGACTTCGAGATGGAGCGGCCGAACCTGGATGACATCCCGGAGCTGCCGCTTCCGGCGGGAATCGAGCTGCGGCCGGCTCGCGAGGAGCATCTGCGGCGCATCTGGGAGACGGAGGTCGAGGTCTTCAGGGACCACTGGGGCGCGATCGACGACACGGAGGACAGCTTCGAACGCAAGCGCACCGACCCGCGCCGCGACATGAGCCTGTGGGTGGTGGCCTGGCAGGGGGACGAGCTGGTGGGGCAGGTGCTCAACCGGATCGATGCCGAGGCGAACGCGGAGCTGGGCCTGAAGCGCGGCTGGGTCAACTCGGTTGGCGTCCGCCGGCAGTGGCGGCAGCAGGGGATCGGTCGTGCGCTCGTGGCGCAGAGCCTGCGCGTGCTGCGCGACGCGGGCATGACCACCGCGGGGCTCGGCGTGGATGCGCAGAACGGCACCGGCGCGCTGGGCATCTACGAAGCGGTCGGATTCGCGGTCACGGCCACCGAGCGGGTCTACCGCAAGCCGCTCTAGCGGCGAGTCACGCTTCCAGAGCTGAGGGCCTGCTCACGCACCTCGTGGTAGAAGTCCACGATCCGCTCGGTGACCCGATCCCAGGAGTACTCCGGCGCCTTCGCGCGCCCCGCCTCCCCCATGCGGTGCCGTGCCTCGGGGTCGTTCGAGAGGCCGTACAGTGCGGCCGCCAGCGCCCGGTGGTTGCGCGGCTCGACCAGCAGTCCCTGCACCCCGCGCTGGACGACGTTCTTGTAGCCGTGGATGTCGGACGCCACGATCGGCACCCCGGCCGCCATCGCCTCGAGCAGCACGATCCCGAAGCTCTCCTGGCCGGTTGCCGGGGCGCAGAAGATGTCGGCCGAGGCGAAGTAGCGGGCCTTGTCGTCGTCCGACACCCGTCCCAGGAACTCGACGTCGCGGATCTGGCGCAGGCCGATGTAGCGCCGATACTCGCGCTGCCGCGGCCCGCTGCCGATCACCAGCAGCCGCGCGTCGACGTGGCGCTTCCGCAAACGGTGATAGGCGCGCAGCAGGTGGATCAGCCCCTTGCGCTCCTCGAAGCGCCCGACGAAGAGGATGTTGATCGTCCCGTCACGCAGCTCCTCGAACGGCTCCGCGTCGCCGAATCGGTCCAGGTCGACCCCGTTCGGGATGATCTGGTAGTCGCCGGGGAAGTAGCGGCTGATGAAATGCCGAGCCGCCCCGCTGACCGCGATCCGACCGTGGATCTTGGCCGCCAGCCGCCCAGCGAAGCGCTTGCCGACCCAGTACGACGGCGAGAAGCCGCCGAAGGCGTGGAAGGTGGCGACGTTGACCGTGTTCGATTGGTCGAGGACGGTCGGCGACAGGAATGGGACGAACGGCTCGTGGAAGTGCAGGACGTCGAACCGGTGCTCGTCGAGGAGCGAGCGGGCCTGCTCCTTGAAGCGCCAGCCGAGCGTGACGCGGCCCATGCTGCCATTGGCCGGGAAGGCGAAGCCGGTCCCCAGGCGGATGACGTGACCCTCGGTCTCGCGCTCCTTCCCGTACTTGCTGGTCAGGATCCAGGCGTCGTGCCCCATCCGCCGCATCGCCTCGTAGGCGTGGCGGACGTGCTCGTTGACGCCTCCGGGATGCGGGTAGCCGTACGGGCTGACAATGCCGATCTTGAGGGGGCCGCGCACCGGTTTCGCGCTGCCCGCCGGTTTCGGCGGGGACCGCCTGCGGGGGGTCCTGACCGATGCAGTCATCGCCACTCTCCTGTGGGACGAAGAGTATGGCGCAGGTGCCGCGCCTTGGCGACGAGCTGCCGTCCGTAGACGCTGACGTTGTGCCAGTGGGTCCAGTAGGCGCCCCCGGCTTCCGTGGTGCGGGCTTCGATTGCCGCCCGGTAGGCATCGGGGCCCACGCCGGGGAATAGAGTCCAGCCCGTGCCCACGTGCTCGAGGACATGCGCATCCGAGTTGCCGAGCGCCGCCAGCCCCATCTGCTCGTTCAGGGCGACGCGGTGCGGTCGCCGGGCGCGCCCGGCGACGCTGGGGTTGAGCATCTCGATCCCGTCCAGCCGATGGCGGGGATCCGAATCGTGATGCAGGCGCAGCAGGCTGCGCCGCCCGAGGCTCGGCGTGAGCGGCGCCAACGGATGCGGGGCGATGGCGATCCCGCCCTGGTCGTGGATCCGCGCGATCGTCTCCTCCAGCGGCCGCAGCGGCGGGACGCGCTCGGTCAGGAAGAGGGCCAGCAGGTGCCCCCGTCGGGTCGTGATCTCCTCCCCGACGACGAGGCCGAAGTGGTAGTCGCCCGCCGCGTGCAGCTCCCGCGCCCGCAGCGCGCCGTCGATGCGCTCGTGATCGGTGACGGCGATGAGGTCGAGGTCGGTCCGATGCTCGACGTGGTCGAGCAGCGCCTGCACCTCCATCGTGCCGTCCGAATAGAGGGTGTGCAGGTGCATGTCGGCGCGGCTGCGCTCGCCACCGCCCCGCGGAGCGGGGCGTTCTGCCGCCGTCACGCCTGCGTCCCGTCAAGGTCCGGCCAGATGGGCTGGAAGGAGCCGAACCACTGTTCCGGGGTGGCGCTGATCGCCTCCTCGAAGCGCCGAGCCAGGGCATGGGTCATGGCCGCCATGTCAGTCTGGCGGTCGCCGCTGCTCTCGACCTCGATCAGCCAGCCGCGAGCATGAAATCGCTCGGGCCCGATGCGCCAGCAGGCCGCCGCAACGAGCGGCCGCCCCGTCATCAGCGCCAGGCCGGCCGGCCCGGTCGGGAGGCTCGCGGGATGGCCGAACAGGTCGACCTGCTGGCCGCCGCCGCCCAGGTCGCGATCGGCGGCGAGACCGACCATGCCGCCTGTGCGCAGCGCCTCGACCATCGGCCGGCGCGCACGCGAGAGCGGGACCATCTCGACGCCGCGCCCTCCGCCGCGCCGTGCCAGCATGAACTCGTAGAGTGCGCGCGGCTCGATCTCCTCCACCGGCACCACGGCATGCAGGCCGTGCGCCGCCAGGTACGAGCCGAACGGCTCGAAGTTGCCAAGGTGCAGCGTGGCAACCACCGCGCCCTCACGGAAGACCGCGTGCCAGGCGTCCCAGTCGTCGATGCTGACCATCTCGCCGATTCGCTCCGTCGAGTAGTGCGGGATGCGC
Source organism: uncultured Steroidobacteraceae bacterium (assembly GCA_964503725.1). Classification (GTDB taxonomy): domain Bacteria; phylum Chloroflexota; class Limnocylindria; order QHBO01; family QHBO01; genus CF-167. Next base: position 158 of record CAZDAV010000054.1, on the reverse strand, counting down.
AGCAGCTCGAGGTAGTAGCGGGCGTGCTCGACGAAGGCACGCCGGGCCAGCCGGCGGAGGGCCGGTCCCTGCGTGGGGCGCCCGCTGGCGGCGCTGACCCGGGCGAGGTTGGCGGTGACGAGGGCGGTGTCCGCGCCGAGCTGCTGGAAGTCGGCACC
>CAZDAV010000053.1:0-7079 GCA_964503725.1 uncultured Steroidobacteraceae bacterium | reverse complement strand
GTCGCCGCGGCGACGAGGGCGGCGACGGGAGCGGCGACGGGAGCGGCGCGCCGCGACGCTACTTCGTCGATCTGCTCCTGCATGCGCACCGCGACGCTCAGCGCGCTGAGCAGCTCGCTCTCGACCTCCGCGGCGACCGCCAGCCTGCCCCGATCGGTGGGGACAAGGATCAGCGGCGTGCGGGTCGAGAGGCGGATCAGCTCGATCGCTTCCTCGCCACGCAGAAGGGCCGGCCCGACCGCCCAGCCGAGCGCGCCGAAGCGCGGATGCAGTGCCGCGGCGCCCTCACCCGAGACCGCGACCCGCGTGACCGGCCCACGGACGAGCCCGTAGCGGCGCTGGCCGCCGAACCAGCGGAGCAGGAGCCCGCCGGGCTCCACCTGGAGGCGGTACGAGGACACCAGTGCCAGCAGGTATCCGGCCACCAGCGCAGCGAGGCCGGCGGTGGCCAGCAGGGCGATGCCGGCCGGACCTCCGACCAGGATCCCGGCGACGGCAGCCCCGGCCCCGGCGACAAGGAGGGCAAACGGGGCCGCGAGCAGGCGCCGCTGGGCTCGCGCGAGGCGGATGACGGGCGTCGCTGTCACGCGCTCGGGCATGGTCAGACCTTCTCCGTGACTCGGTACTCGAGGTAGCGCCCGGTGAGGAGTCGCGTCTGGGCGTCGAGCGCTGGCAGGTTGCTGAAGAAGATACCCACGAACGGCAACCCGGTCCAGCCGATGTAGACGAGCAGCTTGCGGAACCGGCCCCAGTCGGATGGCCAGGGCGGGACGATGCGGTTCTCGACCCAGATGAGCACGACCAGCGCCGCGAGCGCGACCGAGAGCATGCTGGAGGCATAGATCGGCAGGTTCTGTCCCAGCGTCGTCCGCGCGAAGTCGGGATTGATGACCAGGGGAATCGTCGCGCCGAAGATCACCACGAACGGGGCGATCGCCCAGTTGATGTGCTCGCCGAAGAGGTTGAGGATGCGCCATGCCCGAGACCAGAACGGGATCTCGGGATGCGCGATCGCGTTCTGCACCACATACGGCAGGTCCGTGACGCCCCATGCCCAGCGGCGGGCCTGGAGATACTGGCTGGCCAGCGATCGCCAATACGTCTTGGCGCGGACCGCGTCGCCGTAGATCGGGATGAAGAGCGGGACCGCCCGGAACCGATCTCCGAAGTGAAAGAAGCTCTTCCAGTAGAAGCGGCTGTCCTCGGGGATCGCGTCGGTCGCCCAGTAGCCGACCTCGTGCACGAGGTTGAGGGTGGTCGAGTAGCTTCCGAAGCTCTGCAGCTTCTCCGGCAGGACGCTGCGCCACATCTGCAGCTGGGTCAGGACGGCGGCGAAGAGCCGCAGCAGCAGCGGTGCCTGCCAGTAGTTGTTGTGGAAGTACGGGACCGGCTGGTAGAGCTGCGTCTCGCGATTCGGGTCCGTGACGTGGACCCAGGTCAGATAGCTGAAGTACTGGGGATGGATCCGATAGTCGGCATCCAGGTCGGTCACCAGCAGGAGCGATGGGTCCATCCCGCGTTCGCGCACCAGCAACCGATAGAGCCATCGTCCGCCGAATGCCATGGCGCTGCTCTTCCCGACCACGATCCCCGGCTCCAGCGGGTCGAGGATGTGCAGCAGGTCGGCGAACGCGTGCCCGAATTCCTCCCGCAGGGCGGCCACGTGGGCGATCCCATCCGCATCCGTCTCGCGGGTGATGATCGCGCAGATCTTGCGCTCGGTCGGCCACTCCGCATCGGCCAGGGCGCGAACGGTGTGCCGCAGCTTCTCCAGCGATTCGGTGTAGGTCGGGATCAGCGCCAGGTGGGTGTAGGAGCGCCAGTCCGGCAGCCCCGGGTCCTTGATTTCCTCGAGACGGGCCCACCAGTCGGTGCCGATGACTCTGCGAATGCGCCGGTAGGCGACGATGACGGCCCCCGAGAACCAGAGGGCGCGGCACAGCCAATAGAAATCGAACGACAGCACGAAATAGGCGACCAGCCACGGATAGCTGAAGCTGAGCCAGATCGGACCGATGATGACGGCCCAGCTGACCGTCCCCGGGACCATCTCCAGCAGTCGCTGCAGCCACAGATAGCGATCCTGCGTTCGCGCGTCGGACATCGGCCCCTCGTCTGGCTTGCGGCGGGCGCCCGTGGGTGACCCGCCGTCGAAGCGGTCGCTAGTAGACCGGGGTCAGCCAGTCGCGGTAGGCGTCCGAGCGGCCCCGCACCGCGTCGAAGTAGAGCTTGTGCAGCCGGCGCGTGATCGTGCCGACCTTGCCGCTACCGATCGCGCGCCGGTCGACTTCGACCACCGGCGCGACCTGTGCGCCGGTGCCGCACAGGAACACCTCGTCGGCCATGTACAGCTCGGTGCGGTCGATCGTCCGCTCGGTGACCGGGATCCCCAGGTCGCCCGCCATCGTCATCAGGTGACGCCGGGTGACCCCCTCCAGGATGTTGTCGCTGCCCGGCGGGGTGATCAGGATCCCGTCGCGGACGATGAACAGGTTCTCGGCGCTCCCCTCGCTGACGTGGCCCTCCTGGGTCAGCATCAGTGCCTCGTCGAATCCGTTCAGCTGCGCCTCGGATTTGGCGAAGGCGCCGTTGACGTAGGAGCCGGTGATCTTGCTCCGGGCCGGGATGGCGTTGTCATCGGTGCGTCGCCAGGTGCTGACCTGGGCGCGGATGCCGGACTCGGTGTCAATGTACTTGCCAAAGGGCACGGCGAAGATGGTGAGGTCGGACTCCAGGTTGTGGAGCCGAACACCGATCGTCTCGCTCGACTTGTAGCAGATCGGCCGGATGTAGGCATCCTCGCGGAACCCATCTCGCCGAAGGAGCTCGACGGTGATCCCGACGAGCTCCGCGGGGGTGTGTCGCAGCTCCAGCTGGAGGAGCCGCGCCGAGCGGTGCATCCGCTCGAAGTGGTCCATCAGGTCGAGGCCGTAGAGCTGCTCCTGCTCCGCGTTCCAGTAGGCGCGCACCCCCTCGAAGACGGCGGTGCCGTAGTTGAAGGCGTGCGTCATGACGTTGATCTTGGCGTCGGCCAGGGGAACGAACTCGCCGTGAAAGAAGGCCCACAGCCCGGCCGTGCGGTCCGCCTCGGCGGTGGCCGTGGTGGTTCCCTGCTTCAGCAACGCAACCTCCTCAGCAGCCGGGCCACGCTCAAGCGCGGCGACCTGTCGGCGGCCACCAGTATACCGACCCCCTGCGACCCGGCCGCCGCGTCGCGCCGGCTGCGGAATCAGTGGAGCCCGGCGCCGCTCACCGGCAGCAGGAGCGCCGCGGCCACGTAGGCCAGGTAGATCGGTCCGCCAATGAGGAGGGACCAGGCGCTCAGCCGGCCGCGACGCAGCATGACCCCGAAGATCAGGAACGTCGCCACGAACGCGGCCCCGGCGGACGCGAAGGCCAGCGAGCTGTCCGCCCGGAAGGTCCACTCGGTGAACAGGATGCCGATCACTGTCGGCAGGCAGCTCTGAAAGACCATGGCACCGGTGATGTTGCCCATCGCCAGGGTGTCCTTGCCGCTTCGCACCCAGATCACGCTGTTGAACTTCTCGGGCAGCTCGGTGGCGATCGGCGCGATGATGAGTGCCAGGATCCGCGGGTCGAGCCCGATCGCGGTCGACAGGTGCTCAACCGCGCCGACGAAGACCTGCGCGCCGATGATGATCAGGGCCAGCGCTCCGACCACCTGGGTGATGATGATGCGCAGCCTCGGCGGCCGGACCTCCGTTGCAGCCCGCTTACCGGGCACGTCTTCGATGTCGATCTCCGGCCCACGCCCGCGATCCGTGAGTCGGGTCAGGTGCAGGCGGTTGAGCTCGCTGGCGTTGCCCTCTTCGGCCGGATCTGTGAAGTGCGCTCGCACGTAGACGGCGTAGATCACGACCAGGGCGGCGGCGACCACCCAGCGCACCACGTCCAGGTCGGCAGGCAGGAAGGCAGTCGCGATCGCAATCGCGTACGCCACCACGAAGAAGATGACGTCCCGTCCCAGGATCCGCACGTTGATCGTCATCTCGGTCCCTCGCCGCCCTCGGCGCGCGACGAGGATGACGGCCAGCCCGGTAATGAACATGGCCAGCGTCGAGAGCATGAACGGGGCGCCGAGGATGGCCCCCACGCCGATCTCGGCGGAGTTCGGCGATCCACCGCCGAAGATCGCCGGTCCGATGATGGCGATCACCGGGATCAGCGTCTCGGGCATGGCGGTTGCCACGGCCGCGAGGACGCTGCCGACCGCCCCCTCGGCCAGGTTCAGGCGATGCCCGAACCATTCGATCCCATTCGTGAACAGCTCGGCGCCGAGCAGGATCACGGCGAGGGCGACGAAGAGCAGGAGGAGGTCCATCGGGCTCACCGTGCGTCTACGGCCAAGGCGCGAGACAAGGCACGACTCCGGTCAGGGACGGAGGTGCTGGGGCGCGACCGGCAGGAGGGCGACGTGGCGCGCTCGCTTCAGAGCCACCGTCAGCATGCGCTGATGGCGTGCACAGGTGCCGGTCTTGCGGCGCGGCTCGATCTTCGCCCGCTCGGACAGGTATCGGCGCAGGCGGTTGACCTCCTTGTAGTCGATCGCCTCCGCCTTGTCGACGCAGAAGTTGCAGACCTTGCGACGACGGCGGTCGCGGTAGTAGTCGGCCGTCTCGCGGCGCGATCGCGGGCTCGCCATGGTGCTCTTGCTTCCTCGTGGTGGCATCGTCAGAAGGGGATGTCGTCGACGTCGGTTGCCTCGACCTCGGACGGTGCTGCCTGGGGCTTGGCGCCGCGCGGCATCGCCGCCGGCGGAGCATCGCTGCCCTCGCCAAAGCTGCCGCTGTAGCCACCGGCCTCGCTCGGATCGCGTCGCTCGAGCGACTGGACGCGAGCGAAGCGGATCTCGAGGGACGTTCGCTTCTGGCCGTCCTTGCCCTCCCACTCGCGCGCTCGCAGCGCTCCCTCGGCGAAGACCTTGTGGCCCTTGCGCAGGCGCTCGGCGGCGCGCTCGGCGGCCTGCTCCCAGAGCTCCACCCGGAACCACTGGGTCTCCTCCTGCCACTCGCCGTCGGGGCCCTTGGATCGGTCGTTGACGGCGACCCGCAGCTCGGCCACGGCCTTGCCGCCCGGCGTGTAGCGAAGCTCGGGATCGGCACCCAGGTTGCCGATGATCATCATCTTGTTGAGCGTCATGGGGCTGCTCTCCTTCGACCGCGGACTCTACGCCTCCGCGGCCACCTCGTCGTCGTCGTTGACATCGTCACCGATCGCATCCGGCACGACATCGTCCGTCTCGTCGGTCCCGTCGATCTGGCCGGGCAACACCTCGTCGGGAATCAGCGCGTCGTCATCGGCCCGTCCCAACGCCTTCTCCTCGAGCACCGTGATGAGGTGCCGGAGGATCTCCTCGGTGATGAGGATGCCGCGCTCGATGCCGCGGACCTCGGCCGGCGCAATATCGAAATGAATCAGGAAGTAGCTCGCCTCGCGGAAGTGCTTGATGTCGTAGGCGAGGCGCCGCTTGCCCCAGGGCGAGACCTTGGTCAGAGCGCCGCCGGCATTGACGATGGCGCGCGTCACCTTCTCGACCGCCGCCTGGAGCTTGTCGTCCTCCAGGTCGGGGCGGAACAGGAGCATCAATTCGTACCGGCGCATAGGCCGATCTCCTCCTCTCTCTGGGCTTGCGGCACCCCGGCTTGCGCCGGCGCGGGTGCGGCAGAAAGGAGCCCACTCTCACGCAACGACCTCCATCGCTGGAGGTCTCCGGCAGTATAGGCTCCCGGACCTCGCCTCGCAATGCGCGCGGTTGGAACCCTATACTGCGGCGACCGTTTGTGCCCTATGAGGACCCCTCTTGGCCGCTAATCCGGTCTTGATCTGCGCCCCGAATCCGGAGCTGCGCCAGCAGCTGGAGCACCTCCGCCAGATCGGGTATGCGACGACCGCGGTGGAGAACGCCATCGATGCGATCGCGGCGCTCCGGGCCCACACCTATGACCTGATCGTCGCCGAGGGGGCCGCCGTCGCCGATGCGATCGATGACATCCGCGAGGCGACGACCGGTCAGATCCCGCTCGTGGTCGTCGCGCCGGCCGGCGACGTCGAGGCTCGGATCGCACTCCTGGAGGCAGGCGCCGATGACGTCATCGAGGCCGGCTTCGCGGCGCGCGAGCTCGAAGGCCGCGTGGAAGCGCTGCTGATCCGTACCGGTCGTGCTCGCCCACAGGGCTCGAACGGCGGCGTCCCCGCAGGCCGCATCGTGACCTTCTTCTCGCCAAAGGGCGGCGTCGGCACGACCACGCTGGCGGTCAACTCCGCGATCCTGTTGGCCGGTGGCAATGAGACGCAACACGGCCATGGTGGGCGAGTGCTGCTCATCGACCTCGACCTGCAGTTCGGCCAGGTCGCGACGCACCTGAACCTGACGCCCCGCTACGACATCGCCCACCTGTGTCATGACGAGCAGGCACTCAGCGACCCCGCGCTGGCGGCCACCTACCTCACGCCGCACACGTCAGGCGTCAGCGTCTTGGCGGCGCCGGTCAATCCCGAAGCCGACTTCCGCGTGACCGTCAACCAGTTGGAGCGTGTCGTGGCGGTGCTGCGCCCCACCTTTGACCACATCCTGGTCGACTGCGGCTCGCGCCTCGATCCGCGCACCCTGTGGATGCTGGAGCAGGCGGACAGCCATATCTTCGTCATCTTCCCGGAGATCGCGGCGCTCCGCGCCACGGCCATCATGCTCGAATTCCTTGCGGAGACGGCAACCTTGCGGGCGGTCACCCATTTCGTGGTGAACCACATCTTCCCCAAGGAGCTGCTCAAGACCCGCGACGTCGAGAACCTGCTGAAGGCCAAGCCGGTGGCCGAGATCCCCTACACCGAGATCGACATGATCCGCGCTGTGAACGAGGGGGTCCCGGTCGTGTACGGCCGGCCCGCCTCCCCCGCCTCACAGGCGATCCAGGCGCTGACCGTGGCCATCGTGGGAGCTGCCTGGCGCCCCGCCCAGCCCGTCGTTGCCCCGGAGCCAAAGCGCGGGGTGCTGCGGCTCGGCCGCCGCTAGCAAGGCCGCCGCTAACGCCGAGGGTTGGTGCCGGAGGAGGGACTCG
>CAZDAV010000052.1:0-7116 GCA_964503725.1 uncultured Steroidobacteraceae bacterium | reverse complement strand
TGTAGTTGTCCCGTGCCTTGAACGAAACGTAGCGCTGCGACTGCTGGTCGAAGGCGGTCCCGGCCCGATGGCGCACCAGCTGATGGGAGAGCGTCCGGGTGACGCCGCTGATCGCAAACGTGAAGTTGACGTGCTCGATGGTCGAGCCGTGCCCCGACTCCATCACCTTGCGGACCAGCGCCTGCTGCTTCTCGTCGGCGACGCTGCGGCTGACCGCCTTGTCCCAGATCTGATCGGGGAGCTGCTCCGAATAGCAGGTGCGGCAGGCCGTGTAGATGATCGGGAGGTAGTACTCCTCGACGATCTCCTTGGTCGGGAAGATGAGCTTGGCCGAGACGGCTGAGGGGGTCGACATGGGTCCGGCGAGGATACCACCGGGGATGGCGTTCCGGGGCCCCTTATCCACCACATGTTGGGGTGTGGATAAGCTCGTACCGCTATCTTGTGGCGTCGGCCTCGTCGACGTCGCCGGCAGATTCAGCCGCGGCGGTGCCGGAATCAGGCTTGCGCCGCTCGTCCAACCGGGCGAGCCCGTGCAGCCGATCGAAGGCGATGCGGTTGCCACCGGCAGCCTTGGCCGATGCGAGCGCCTCCTCTGCAGCGGCCAGGAGCTCCTCGGCGCTGAGGCCCATCGCGGGTCGCATCAGCGCGATGCCGATCGAGGCGCTCACGGCGGCCTGGCCGCGCGCCGTGTCGATGCCGCGTGCCACGAGCCGATCCAGGATCGCCTTGGCGAACAGAGCGGCGCCGCCCTCGTCGGTGTGCGGCAGGATGGCGGCGAAGGCGTCGCCGGCGATGCGGCCGAGTGCATCGGCCTCGCGGATGCGGAGCCGCAGGCGAAGCGCCACCTCGCGCAGGACCGCGTCACCGATCTCCGTGCCATGGTCGTGGTTGAGCTGCGCGAAGCTGTCGATGTCGAGCAGCACGACCGCGATCGGATGCGCATAGCGGCGAGCCTCGGCGGTCTCGACACGCAGGCGCTCCAGGATCGTCGCGCGGTTCGGGATGCCGGTCAGCTGGTCGAGGGTCGCGGCCCGCTCGATCTCCTCGCGCTGCAGCTCGATGGTGCGCCGAGCACCGATCAGCTCCTCGATCGTTGCGCGCAGCTCGCGCGCCATGCGGGCGCCCTCGTCGTACTCGGGATCGCGCGCGGTTGGCACGCGTCCCGCCGGCCGGTCGGCGGGAGCGGCGAGCGGGTCGGTCTGCACGGGGGGCAGGCGGTCGACCAGGATCCAGGAGCCGAGCACCGCGGCTGCGGCCGCGATCCCGGTCACGCCGACCAACGGCTCCATGCCGCCCGACGCCGCCAACGCTGTGGCGACGGCGGATGTGGCAGCCACGCCGATGGCCGTGGCGCGCATCGGCTCATCCATGCCGGTCACGGCGGCCAGCGCCAGCAGGAGCGCTGCGGCGACCACCAGGGGCTGGGCGATCGGGCCGGCGAGCGTTCCGGATGAGAGCAGCAGGATCCCGGTCAGCAACGCCTCGGCGAGGACAAAGGCGAGGACCGTGGCGACGACGCGGTGACGTCGGGACGCCAGCACCCGCCCGGCTGCCCCCGAGGCGACGCTGAAGGCGGCAGCTGCGCCGAGCATTCCAACCGCGTTGCCGAGCGCTCCCGTCGAGCCGAGTGCGGCCAGGGCGAAGGTGACGCTCAGCATGCCCAGGGCGGCAGCATCGGCGAAGTCGCGGAGTCGGCCGTGGGTCAGGCCCGAGGTGATCGCAACCAGGAGCGCGAGGCCCGTCGCGAGGAAGGCGACCGCGGCGATCGCGGGCACGACCCAGGGGAGTGGCGTTCCGGGCAAGAGCCGCACGACGGCCAGGGCAGCCAGCGGCAGAAGGACCGCAGCCAGGCGGCCTCCGGAGCGTGCGATGGTCGCGGCTGATGATCGGTCCAAGGGCGTGTCCGCGGTGCGGCCGTGCACCGCGAGTCTCGGCCTCGGCTCCGGCGGGCGGCAATAGTACAAACGGGCGTGGCGTCGCTTCGCTGCCGTATCCTCGGGGCGCATGGCGACCACCCCGCAGCGCGGCACGGTCATGTCGCGGCGCGCATTCCTGGACCAGACGGATCGGCTCATTGCCGACGGCGAGGCGCTGGTCGCCGCGCCCCACTGGGACCTGTTCCGCGCCTGGCTGCTCAACTCCGACGAGCTGCTCGAACGCGTGTGGGGCCGCATGGACCGATACCACCTGGCCTGGCTGAACGTCGGCCGCGACTCCGCCCCACCCGGATCGGAGCTCGATGGGCCGGGGACCGCCCGCTTCATGGCTGAGGTTGCGAGCGCAAAGCTGGCTGTACTGCGTACCATGCGGAGCGCCGTGGCACAGCGCGGCTGGAGAACGCTCAGCGACGAGGACGAAGACCGGTGACCCATCGCCCGGACGAGCGAATCGGCGGCCTGGCGGCCATCTTTGCCCATCCCGATGACGAGAGCTTCACGGCTGCCGGCGCGCTGGCCCTCGCCCACGACGCGGGCCGCACCGTTCGGCTGCTCCTGCTCACGCGGGGCGAGGCCGGCAACCCGGAGCGCACGCCGGACCTGGACCTAGCCGACCGGCGCGAGGAAGAGATGCGCTGTGCGGCGGCCAAGATCGGGATGGACGAGGTGACCGTCGCCGACCACCCGGACGGCCACCTCTCGGAAGTGGAGTTCTCGACGCTCGTCGACGAGATCGCTGCCTGGCTGGGCGACCGGCGGCCGGACGCTGTGATCACGTTCGGTGCGCACGGCGTGACGAATGACGCGGACCACGTGGTCGTCGGGGCCGCCACCCGCTGGGCGGTCGAGCGGCTGGCCGAGTCGGGGATTGCGCCGCACGCCGTGTACGTGGTGGCGCCCATCTTCGGCCCGGGTCAGCGACGGTACGACCTCTCCCCGGAGGAGGGGGCGGCGAGTCACCGCATCGAGATCACCGATGTCGCTGCCCGGAAGCTCGCCGCGCTTGCCTGTCACGCCAGCCAGGCCGATACCGCCGAGGAGATCGCCGAGATCCGCGCCGCCCTCGACCGCGATGGCGTCGTGTACGAGGGCTACACCCGCGTCCGTCCCACCGTTCCTGCCGCCCGTCCGACCTTCTACTCGCGCCTCGTCTGAGGGTTTTTCGCGAATCCTTGCTAGACTGGTCGGCAATGACGATTGACTCGAACCTCGCCAAGGTCGACGAGGTGATGACCGCGCTCTACGACATCCAGGACCCGGAGATCGGGATGAGCATCGTGGATCTCGACCTGATCAAGCACGTCGAGATCGGCGCGGACGGCGCCGCCACCGAGATCAAGATGGTGCTCACCACGCCCTTCTGCCCGTGGGCCGGCGAGCTGATCCAGACGGTCAAGGAGAAGACCGAGGGCGTGGTTGGGCCGCCGGTCAAGGTCACCCTGCTGGCCGATCGCTGGGAGCCACCCCCGGGCCTCTTCTAGGCTCGCCTCGTCGCGCAAACCCACGCGGGATACCACCTCCCGTGGTTCATCAGCACCTCATCGCCTGAATCAGCCTCGCCTCGGCCCTCTAGGCATCGGCGCACCACGCAGCGTAGTGCGGGCGCACCGATTGGCGCCTTCAGGTGCTGTTGAACCACCATGCGTGGTAACCGCTCGCCCGCGCTACCATCGGCGCATGCGCATCTACACCCGGAAGGGCGACACCGGCACGACCGGCCTGCTGTTCGGCGGCGCCCGCGTGAGCAAGGCGGACGTGCGCACCGATGCCTACGGCACCACCGATGAAGCCGTCTCCGCCCTGGGCCTGGCCCGCGCGGCACTCGCCGGCTCACCGCTCGCCGAGCTGGTGCTGCGCCTCCAGCGTGAGCTGTTCGTGGTCGGCGCCGAGCTGGCCACCCACGTGGACCGGCGGGCACGGCTGACCGACGGCACAAGCCGCGTGACGGCCGAGATGGTCTCCGCGCTGGAGGGCGAGATCGACGCGCTCGAGGCGAAGCACCCGATGCCGGCCGAGTTCGTGATCCCCGGCGAGACGTTGGCGGGCGCGGCGATCGACCTGGCGCGGACGAGCGTGCGTCGCGCGGAGCGTCGGGTCGTGGCACTCAGCGCCGACGGCGGCCTCCCCGACTCGCAGGTCGTGCCCTATCTCAATCGGCTGGCCGACCTCCTCTTCGTGGTTGCCCGCGCGGCCGATGGGGGCTTCCGCCCCGTGCGGAGCCGCGAGTAGAATCGGGCTCTGCCACCCACCCGCCTCCCGGCGGGGAGCCTGTCGCCGAGGAGAGCTCCATGACCCTGACCGCCGCCCGCTACCAGATGTTCATCGCCGGGGAGTGGCGTGATGCCGAGACCGGCGAGACGACCGACGTCATCAACCCCGCCACCGAAGAGGTGATCGCCAACGTCCCGAAGGGGACGACCGGCGACATTGACCGGGCGGTCGCCGCCGCGCGCTCCGCCTTCGAGGAGTGGCAGTTCACCACCCCCGCCGAGCGCAGCACCATGCTCCACAAATTCGCCAATGCGATCGAGGAGCACGCCGACGAGCTGGCGCGCATCGAGTCGGCCAACGTCGGCAAGCCCATGAGCGTCGCTGCCTTCGACCTCGAGTTCGGGATCGACAACCTGCGCTTCTTCGCTGGCGCAGCGCGGGTGGTCGAGGGCAAGGCGGCGGGCGAGTACGTGCGCACCCACACGTCCATGATCCGGCGCGAGCCGGTGGGGGTGGTGGGGCAGGTGGCGCCCTGGAACTACCCGATTCTGATGGCCATCTGGAAGCTCGGTCCCGCCCTGGCGGCCGGCAACGCGGTCATCCTCAAGCCGAGCAGCTGGACTCCGCTGACCGCCATCAAGCTCGGCGAGCTGGCGGCGGACATCTTCCCGATGGGCGTCTTCCAGGTGGTGACCGGCCCCGGCAAGATCGCCGGCGCGCACCTGGTCAGCCATCCCGGCGTGGACATGGTGTCGCTCACCGGTGACACGGCGACGGGTCGCGAGATCGCGGCGGCGGCGGCGCAGACCGTCAAGCGGGTGCACCTGGAGCTGGGCGGCAAGGCCCCGGTCCTCGTCTTCGACGACGCCGACATGTCGGCCGTGGCCGAGACCGTGAAGATGGCCGGCTACTTCAACAGCGGCCAGGACTGCACGGCCGCGACCCGCATCATCGTCAGCCACTCCGCGTACGACAGCCTGCTGTCCGAGCTGGTGCCGGCGGTGCAATCGATCAAGGTGGGCGATCCGGCATCGGTGCCGGACTACACCACCGAGGACGTCGACATGGGCCCGATGGTCGCGCGCGCCCAGCAGGAGCGGGTAGCCGGCTTCGTCGATCGGGCCCGAGGGTACGGCGCGGAGATCCTGGCCGGCGGCTCGACCATCGGCGACAAGGGCTTCTTCTTCCAGCCCTCCCTCATCGGCGGCGTGGCCCAGGATTCGGAGATCGTCCAGAAGGAGGTCTTCGGCCCGGTCCTCACCATCCAGCATTTTGCCGATGACGAGGAGGGGATCCGCTGGGCCAACGACGTGCCGTTCGGACTGGCGTCATCGGTCTGGACCAAGGACATCAAGCGTGGTCTGAACGCGGCCCGTCGCCTCCGCTTCGGGACGGTCTGGATCAACGATCACCTGACCATCGCCTCGGAGATGCCGCACGGCGGCTTCAAGCAGTCCGGCTACGGCAAGGACATGAGCAGCTACAGCATCGAGGACTACACGGTCATCAAGCACGTGATGGCCAAGATCGCGGACTAGACCGATATGTGATGGTGCGGACGACGACCGCCTGGGCTGGCTAGCGCAACAGCCTGCGGCGGCCATCGTCCGCCCCTTGACTTCTGGGCGCTAGCCCGCACTCAAGACCTTTCGTTGAGGACCGGGCTCCGACGCAGTGAGCCCCTCAGTTCTGGGCGCTGCGATCAGTCTTCCTCGTCTTCGGAGTCCTCGTCCTGGTCTTTGGGGGAGTCGTCGAGCTCCTTCTCGACGTCCACCTGCTCCTCGCGGCGCTCCTCGTTGTCCTCGACCTCTTTGAGCACGTCGTCGGGATTCCGGAACATGTCCATCTTGCGGCCTCGTTGAACGGTGTGAATCAAGGAGTAGTCTGAGCACCCCCCGCAACCCCTGGAGCGACCGCATGTCCGGGATCAACAGCTCGATCACCATCAATCGGCCGATCGAGGACGTCTTCGCCGTCCTGACCGATGTCGAGAACACCGGGAAGTCGTTCCCTGGGAATGTGAAGGAGTGGTGGACGTCGCCGCCACCGCATGGCGTTGGATCCACTCGCCGCGCACGCGTCAAGGTCGGCTTCTTCACAACAGAGAACGATGCCGTTGCAACTGTCTTTGACCCACCACACCGAGCCGGGATGAAAGGAACGTCCACGAACGCCCCGTTCGAGGCGATGCTCACCTTTCAGCCGGTCGACGGCGCCTTGGCTGGCTAGCGCGACAGCCGGCGGCGACCGCCGTCCGCGCCTGTCCTCGGTGCCGAGGTAGAGCCTGAGCCACTTGGCTCGAATGGCACGCGCATTGACTTTCGGGCCACGTTTCCCGATGGCGTCGTGGGCGTCTGGAGACGGAGAACAAGCCGCGAAGGTGCTGCCTCGGGGCCGCCTATGATGGCGTCCACCCGGGAACTCCCCGTCCGCCTTGGGCGACGGCCGTCGCAAGCGACCGCGCTGGATCGGCATTGAATCCGCTGGAGGCGCGAGATGCTGCGGATCGAGATGAGTAGTGAGCTCCGACAGACTTCGGATGGTGCCCGCCGAGCGCGCCGCCGCGCAGGAGCACTTTGATCGACCTGGCCAACCACGCTCAGCCTGGAAGGATCATCCTGCTCAACGGCACTTCGAGTTCGGGCAAGACGCGTGAAACGATGACCGACATGACGCGCGACCTGTCCGGCGGGAACGTGGGCCGCGGCCCTAGTCTCGTAGGCCACGCAGTCTCCTGTCAGCAGACAGCGCGCCGGTCGCGCGTCTCCGGGGCAGATTCGAGGTTCCAATGAAGACCGGTCCACGGGTCTGCCCTTCCTGCGGAGCAGGGACTGACGCGGGTGCGCGATTCTGTCCCACCTGCGGTAACACTCTCGCCAAACCTTGCCCGTCCTGCGGCTCCGAGACAGAGGTTGGCGCACAGTTCTGCGCCTCCTGCGGGCATCGGCTTGACCGCGCAGCGGCC
>CAZDAV010000051.1:0-7218 GCA_964503725.1 uncultured Steroidobacteraceae bacterium | reverse complement strand
TGGTCGGGGCGACTGGATTCGAACCAGCGACCTCTTGAACCCCATTCAAGTGCGCTACCGGACTGCGCTACGCCCCGACGATTCGCCCCAAAGTATACGGGCGCGCCTGTGGCGGATCGCTTGAGCCGTGGTCCAGGCTGAGCGGCACACGCCGAACGGCGTGTGCCGCCATGGCCCGCTCGGGCTGCGCCTCGGCCGAGTACGCTGAGCACCGTGGACAGCAGGGCGGCGCGGCTCGTCCCATCTCGCGCGCTCGAGGCGCCGCGAGGACCAGTCGTCGTGCGCCGGCGGGGCCAGGAGCTGATCGCCCACGCGCTGCTCAACAAGGGCACCGCGTTCTCCGATGTGGAGCGCGATCGGTTCGGCCTGCGCGGCTTGCTGCCGGCACACGTCTCCAGCATGGAGGAGCAGCTGACGCTGGAGCTGGAGCATCTCCGACGGAAGCACGACGATCTCGAGCGCTACATCGGCCTGGCGGCCCTCCAGGATCGCAACGAGACGCTCTTCTATCGGCTCCTGCTCGACAACCTCGAGGAGTTCCTGCCGATCGTCTATACACCGACCGTCGGGCGAGCGTGCCAGGAGTTCAGCCACATCGTTCGCCGGCCACGAGGAGTCTGGATCACACCGGCCGATGTGGGTAGGATCGACGAGATCCTCGGTTCGGCGGCCGATGCCGAGATCCGCCTGATCGTGGTGACCGACAACGAGCGGATCCTGGGGCTTGGCGACCAGGGAGCCGGCGGCATGGCGATCCCTGTCGGCAAGTTGGCCCTGTACACCGCCGTGGCCGGCATCTACCCCGCCTGGACGTTGCCGGTGTCGCTGGACATCGGTACGGATCGAGAGGAGTTGCTGGCCGACCCGCTCTACCTTGGCTATCGTCAGCCACGCCTGCGCGGCAGCGCGTATGACGCCGTCGTTGAAGAGTTCGTCGAGGCTGTCATACGAGTCTTCCCGCACGCGCTGGTGCAGTGGGAGGACTTCAAGCAGCACAACGCCCTGCGCGTGCTGGAGCGCTATCGCCATCGCCTTCCCAGCTTCAACGATGACGTCCAGGGGACCGGTGCGGTGGTGCTGGCGGGCCTGTTGGCAGCCAGGATGTCGAGGGGCGGGCTGTCCGGGGAGCGGGTCCTGTTCGTGGGCGCCGGTGCGGCCGCGCTCGGCATTGCGCGCCTCTTCCTGCGACAGCTCGAGCAGGAAGGGGTCGAGAAGGCCACCGCGATCGAATCGATCGCGATGTTGGACACCCACGGCCTGGTCGAGACCTCCCGCCCAGATCTCGCCGACGATCAGCGGCAATGCGCCATGGACGATGGCCGTGCCACCGCACTCGGCCTGGACGGGGTTGCCCGCAGCGACCCGGTCGCGGTGGCGGCGGCGCTGAGACCCACCGTGCTGGTGGGCACCACCGGGTCGAGTGGCGCCTTCTCCGAATCGCTCGTGCGCGAGGTGGCACGCCACGATCCGCAGCCGATCGTTCTGCCGCTCTCGAATCCAAGTGACCGGGCGGACGCACGGCCAGACCAGGTCCTGGAATGGACCGACGGCCGAGCACTGGTCGCCAGCGGTAGCCCGTTCGACGCCGTCGACGGTCCCACCGGCCGCCGACTGATCGGGCAGGCGAACAACGTATTCATCTTCCCCGGGATCGGCCTCGGCGCGATCGTTGCGGAGGCACCCGAGCTCAACGACGAGGCCTTCCTGATTGCGGCGCGCGAGCTGGCCGGCCGGCTCGAGCCGGAGCGGCTGGCGGCGGGCGCCCTGTACCCATCGATCACCGAGCTGCGCGCGTGCGCTCGGGCGATCGCCATCGCTCTGGTTCGCCAGGCCCAGCAGACCGGTACCGGGCGCGCGTACCGGGACGAGGAGATCGCCCCGGCTGTGGACCGCGCCATGTGGTGGCCGGCGTACCTCCCCCTCGAGCCAGGCTAGCTCAACTCGTCAGCTCGTCCTTCGGGGTGCGGGACATCAGCTCTACCACCGCCTGCATCGGGGCCTTGCCACCATGAACCACGGCATCGACCTGCTCGGCGATCGGCAGCTCGACGTCATGCTGCGCCGCCAATTCGAGCGCGCCACGGACGGTGAAGACGCCCTCGGCGACGCCGTTCAGCTGCGCGGCAGCATCGGTCCAGGACATGCCGGCCGCCATCAGCTCGCCCGCGCGACGATTGCGCGAGAGCGGGCTCATGCAGGTTGCGATCAGGTCGCCGACGCCGGCCAGGCCGGCGAAGGTCTGCGGGTGGGCCCCGGCGGCGACGCCGAGTCGGGTCATCTCGGCCAGGCCGCGCGTGATGATCCCCGCCTTGCCGCTGTCGCCCAGGCTGAGCCCATCCACGAAGCCGGCCGCCAGGGCGACCACGTTCTTGAGGGCGCCGCACAGCTCCACGCCGACGAGATCCGGGTTGGTGTAGACCCGCAGCCGGTCGCTGCCCAGCACCGACGCCAGCTCAGCCGCCAGCTCGGCGTCGTGGGAGGCGATCACCGTCCCGGCCGGCAGACCGGCCGCGATCTCACGCGCCAGGTTCGGACCGGAGAGCGCGGCGATGCGCCGGTCCGGCAGCTCCTGGTCGATCACCTCGCTCATGCGCAGGTGCGTCCCCTCCTCTATCCCCTTCACCACGCTGAGCAGCGAAGCCTGGCCGTAGAGGCGCGCCTGCAACCGCTGGAGGGTGCTGCGCAGGTGGGCGGACGGCACCGCCAGCACGAACAGGCGATGCGGCTCGGACAGGAATGCGTCATCGGTCGCGATTCGCAGGTTTGGAGGAAAGACGATCCCCGGCAGGTAGCGACGGTTCTCGCGAGCCGTCGCCAGCTCCTCGTTTGCCTCAGGGGTGCGCGCCCACAGGGTGACCGGTCGCTCGGCCCCGGCGAGCGTGACCGCGAGCGTTGTCCCCCAGGCTCCCGCACCGATCACGCCGATCTGGTCGGTCATCGCCGCCAGCTACTCGACCTCGATCGTTTCGCGCTCTGCCGGTGCCTCGGATGCGGGCTTGTCGCCCAGCTTGCCGATCCAATGGTCGAGGTAGCTGCGCGCTGCCAGTAGCTGCTCGCGGCTGGCCGCCTTGAGGTGGGTGCGCGTCTCGTCCGGGAAGATGTTCCGCATCACCGCCCAGAAGGCGGTCTCCATGCTCGCGCGTGCATCGCCGCCGCGGGCGCGGTGCTCGAGCCGCTCGATCCGCGCCGCAAGGTCATCCGTCATCTTGTCATCCATGTGCCTTACCTCCTGTGGGGGTCCGCGGGGGAGCCTCGAATCGAATCTTCAGGACGTGATCGTCGAAGCGAGCGCCGAGGGTCGGTGCCTCGACCAGGGCGCGCGGGAGCACGAGGTTG
Organism: uncultured Steroidobacteraceae bacterium; assembly: GCA_964503725.1. Taxonomy (GTDB): domain Bacteria; phylum Chloroflexota; class Limnocylindria; order QHBO01; family QHBO01; genus CF-167. The sequence goes on along the minus strand of CAZDAV010000051.1, from coordinate 3,882 downwards.
CGCCGCCAGGTGCCGACCTCGATCAGGAGCTCATCCGCGTGGCGGGTCAGCGAGATCTCCTCTTTCATGGCGAACGGCAGCTCGACCGAGAGGATGAATTCCCCATCGTCTCGCTTCACCGTGTAGGGTCGACCGCGGTAGAAGTGTACCGTCGGGTCGACGTCGCCATACAGGGCCGCCCCGAGCCGGCTGAGCATCTCGAGGCCGACCACCTCGCGGTCGAACCACGGCGCACGCATCACCGGGATCGGCGCGAATGCCTGCTCGACCAGCGGACCGTAGCGCTGCTGGGCCTCATGCCAGCCCTTGAAGTAGGTCCATGACACGTCATCGGGCAGCACCCGGTTGGCGATGACCAGGTCGGTCGGATAGCCGTACAGGTGGAAGTAGGTGAAGGAGCGCTGCGCCTCCTTGATCACCACCTGCTCCAGGGTCAGCACCACGCGGACCGAGGTCCGATCCGGGTCGGCCAGCAGATCGTGCATGTGCTCCAGCTTGCGAAACAGCTCCTCACCCGCGTCGAAGACGTCCCCACCGGGCATCGGCATGCCCACGACGCGCTGGATCAAGGGGCCGGTCAGCCTGCTGATGCGCCTCCCGATCGGCTCGATCTTCTCCATCCACCACTTGCCGGCCTCCGGCAGTGAGAGCAGGCGGAGTGTCTCACCGGTTGGGGCGGCGTCCACCACGACCACGTCGTAGCTACCCGAGTCATGGTGCTCGGCGATCCACAACAGGCTGCCGACCTCGTCCATCCCCGGCAGGACCGTCATCTCCTCGGCCAGCACCTCGTCCAGGCCGCGCCAGAGCAGCACGCTGGCAGCGTATTCCTGGATCCGGCCCCAGTACCGCTTGACATTGAAGAAGGCATCCGATTCCTGGCCCCACAGGTTCGGCGCGATCTTGGTCGCCTCGGGGCCGAGCGGCACCCCGAAGACGTCGCCCAGGCTGTGCGCGAGGTCGGTGGACATCACGATCGTGCGGTAGCCGCGCTCCGCGCAGACCAGGGCCGTCGCGGCCGCGATGCTGGTCTTTCCGACCCCGCCCTTTCCGGTATACAGGAGGATCCGCGGCGGCCCGCTGCGCGAGCTCCCGTCGGTCGTGTCCTGTCCCGTCATGAGGCCCGCACGATACCAGCCGTCCGCCGGGCGCTCAGGTGAGTGGGCGGCATCAGCGGCGCCTTCGTACAGCCCTCCGTCGCGGACGCGTTGTCCGTCGCGCCGACTCCGAAACGCGTTGCCGGAAGATGAGCCGGATCGGCGTCCCCAGGAAGCCGTACTCGGCCCGGATGCGGTTCTCGAGGTAGCGCCGATAGCTGAAGTGGATCAGCTCCGGGTCGTTGACGAAGATCACGAACGTCGGCGGCGCAACCGCCACCTGCGTGGCGTACAGGATCTTCGGGAGCCGGTTGCGGACGTGGGCCGGCGGGTGCTCACGCACGGCGTCAGCCACGACCCGGTTCAGCTCGCCGGTCGAGATGCGGCGATATCGCTCCTCGGCCACGCGCCGCGCCTCGCGCAGGATGCGCTCCACGCGCTGGCCGGTCTGCCCGGAGGCGAATACGATGTCGGCCCAGGCCAGGTACGGCGCCTCGCGCCGTAGCGTCTTCAGCCACTCATCGGCCGTGTGCCCGTCCTTCTCCAGGGCATCCCACTTGTTGATGACCAGCACGATCCCCTTGAAGGCCTCCAGCACGTGGCCGACCACGTGCGCGTCCTGGGCCGTGTAGCCCTCGATCGCATCGGTCATGACCACCGCCACGTCGGCCCGCTCGATCGCCTTCATCGCGCGCAGGACCGAGTAGCGCTCGATCCCGCGATCGACCGACCCGCGGCGCCGGATGCCGGCCGTGTCGACCAGGATCATCGGCTCGGCGTCGACCATGACCACCGAGTCGACCGGATCGCGAGTGGTGCCGGGCACCTCCGACACGATCATTCGCTCCTCGCCCAGGACCCGGTTGATGAAGGTGCTCTTGCCGGTGTTGGGGCGCCCCACGATCGCCACCCGCGGCGGCCCCATCTCGGTCTCCGCCAGCTCGGCGAGATCGCCTTCGGCCAGGTCACGCTCGTCATAGACCGATGCCTCTGGCTCTGCCTCACCAGGCTCGGCGGGTGGCAGCAGGTCGACCAGCAGGTCGGCCAGGTCGCCGGTGCTGCGCCCGTGCTGGGCACTGATGGCGATGGTCGTGCCGAAGCCGAGGGCATGAAACTCCGCACCCTCGTGCTCCAGGCGGGGGTTATCGGCCTTGTTGACGACGAGGATGGTGGGCTTGCCGGCGCGCCGCAGACGGTCGGCCACCTCGTGATCGAGGGGAGCGATCCCGACCGCGGCATCGACCACGAAGAGGACCAGGTCCGACTCCTCGATCGCCACGCGGGCCTGGTCCTGGATGCGCGACTCGATGTCGGTGCCCGGATCCAGCTCGAGGCCGCCCGTGTCGACCAGCGTGAAGCGCCGCCCGTTCCACTCGCCGATGCCGTAGACGCGGTCACGGGTCGTGCCGGGGAGGTCCTCCACGATCGCAACCCGCTCCCCCACCAGCCGGTTGAAGAGCGTGGACTTGCCGACGTTCGGGCGCCCGACGATGGCGACCACGGGGAGGGACATGCTCCGAGTCTACCCGTCGCAAGCTGGCTGACATGATGCGCGCCACCGTCCGTGGTACGGTCGCGTCGATGCGCATCGGACTCGTCGGCACCCGCCTGGCCGGCGTCGACGGCGTCTCCTTCGAGACGCTCAAGTGGGAGCTGATCCTGGGGCGGCTCGGCCACGAGACGCGGCTGTGCGCGGCTGAGCTGCCGCGCGGGAGAGACGACGGGCGGCTGATCCCCGCGATGCACTTCACCCATCCGCCGGCGCTGGCCGTCTCGGCCGCCGCGTTCGACCCGGCCGCGGATGCAACCGCGGTGCGGCGCGAGGTGGCCCGACTGGCGGACGAGCTGGTGCCCCAGCTCGCCGACTGGGTCGAGGCCGACGGCATCGAGCTCCTCATCGTCGAAAACGCCTGGGCGATTCCGATGCACCTGCCGCTCGGCGTCGCGCTGGCGCGCCTCGTTGCAGAGCTGCGGCTGCCGACCATCGGTCATCACCATGACTATCCGTGGGAGCGCGACCGGTTCGCGAGCTGCATCGTCCCGGACCTGCTGGAGGCGGCCTTCCCACCCGACCTGCCCACCGTGCAGCACGTCAGCATCAACAGCATCGCCGCGGCCGAGCTCGAGCGCCGGCGCGGCATCTCCTCGACCATCATCCCCAACGCCTACGAGTTCGAACAGGAGCCGCCGAGTCGAGACGACTTTTCACGCTCGCTGCGCGGCGAGCTCGGAATGGGCACGCACAACCTGCTGGCGGTGCAGCCGACGCGAGTCGTGCCGCGCAAGGGAATAGAGCTGGCGATCGAGTTGCTGCATCGGCTCGACGATCCCCACGCCCACCTCCTGATCACCAGCCCCGCCGGCGACGAGGGGCTCGACTACCTGTCGCGGCTCCATGTCCTGGCCGACCGGCTCGGCGTCGACTTGCGGTACGGCGCCGATCGGTTCGCCCACGAGCGCTGGCATCACGGCGATCGGATGGTCTTCGCGGTCACCGATTCCTACCTCGAGGCCGATCTGATCACCTTCCCGAGCCTGTACGAGGGCTTCGGCAACGCCCTGATCGAGACCATCTACTTCGGCAAGCCGCTGGTCGTGAATCGCTACTCCGTCTACGAGGCCGATATCCGTCCGCTCGGGTTCCGATTCGTCGAGATCGAGGGCGCCATCACCGACGCGACCGTGGCCGAGGTGCGTGAGCTGATCCGCGACAAGGAGCGGCGGGCGACCGACGCGGCCCACAACTACGCCATCGCGCGTGAGCACCTCGGCTTCACGATGCTCC
>CAZDAV010000050.1:0-7267 GCA_964503725.1 uncultured Steroidobacteraceae bacterium | reverse complement strand
TACTTGCCGTTGAATCGGGCGTGGGGATCGATGACGCTCTCGTTGCCGGGATCCGGTCGCCGATACTCCATCGGATTCGGGGTCATCTCGGCCTCATCGGGAAAACTATCTGGATACAGGTTGCCGACGACGTCCTCGCGGAGGCCGGAGTCGGCCTTGTTGTCTCGCTTGGTTCCGAAGACCATTAGCTCGCTCCTTCCTCTTGCGTCGCGGGCTGAACGATGCCGGCACAAGGCGCGACGAATCGGCGTAAGGACGGATAGCCTAACAGCACGGCGCGAATCGAGGTAGTGGGTAGTCCAGACCTGCCTAGAATCTGCCGGATGGACCTGGCCGGACGCTACCCGAATCTGCACGTCTCGAACCACCCGCTGGTCGAGCACAAGCTGTCATTGCTGCGCGACCGCGGCACGGAGCCGAAGAAGTTCCGCGAGCTGGTGCGCGAGCTGTCCTGGCTGCTCGGCTACGAGGCAATGGCCGATCTGACCACCCAGCCGATCACCGTCGAGACGCCCTTGGAGCCGATGGCCGGCGCCGAGCTGCAGCCGAAGGTGGGCCTGATCCCTGTCCTGCGGGCCGGCCTGGGCATGGTGGACGCCATGCTCGAGCTGATGCCGTCGGCCGAGGTGTGGCATATCGGCCTCTACCGCGACGAGCGAAGCCTGAAGCCCGTGGAGTACTACAACAAGCTGCCCGATGCCGCGACGGTGCAGGTCTGCCTCATCCTGGACCCGATGCTCGCCACCGGCGGCTCATCGTCGGCGACTGTCGACATCCTCAAGGCCTGGGGAGCTGCGCGCATCAAGCAGGTGAGCCTGATCGCCGCGCCCGAGGGGGTCGCCACGCTGTCGGCCGCCCATCCCGACGTCGACATTCACGTGGGCGCCGTCGACCGGGCGCTGAACGAGCGGGGCTACATCGTGCCGGGCCTGGGGGATGCGGGGGATCGGCAGTTCGGCACATTCGCCGGGCCGTCCTCCGAACCGGGCCACGACCCTGCGGACGAGACCGCGGAGGTGGTTCGGCGGCTGCAGCGCAACCTCGCCGGCGAGGACTAGTCCAGGCGTTGCCGCACGGCGGGCAAAGAAATGCCCCGAAGGAACCGCCTCCGGTCCGTTGATGCAATCTCGGGTGCCTTTGGCTGCCCCTTCGGGACAACCGAAGCGTAGGTGCTGCCCGATACCGGGGCAACCCCACTTATCCCCGAACTTCCATTCCCGTGGCGAACTTGTCCACACGCCGTCCCCGAGAACGCGCGCCAGCTCCCTGCACCGGCAAGCGGTAGACTCGCGGCGATGCCCGACTCACACGTGAAGGTGGCGGTCACCGGTGCCGCCGGACAGATCGGCTACGCGCTCCTGTTCCGCATCGCGTCTGGCCAGATGTTTGGCCCACGCACCACCGTCGACCTCCAGCTGCTGGAGCTGGATGCGGCCCTGTCCGCTCTCGAGGGGGTCGCCATGGAGCTCGACGACTGCGCGTTTCCGCTCCTGCGCCGGGTGGTGCGCACCTCGAGCGCGGACGAGGCGTTCGCCGGCGTCAACTGGGCGCTGCTCGTCGGCGCTGTGCCGCGCAAGGCGGGGATGGAGCGCAATGACCTGCTCGCCATCAATGGCGGCATCTTCACGGCCCAGGGCAGGGCGATCGCGCGGAACGCCGCCGAGGACGTTCGGGTGCTGGTCGTCGGCAACCCATGCAATACGAACTGCCTGATCGCCGCCAGCAACGCTCCACAGGTGCCGCGCGGGCGATGGTTCGCCATGACGATGCTCGACGAGAACCGCGCCCGCTCCCAGCTGGCGTCCCGCGCCGGGGTGGATGTCGAGGAAGTGCGCGATCTCGCGATCTGGGGCAATCACTCCTCGACCCAATTCCCCGACTTCTACCACGCCACCATCGGCGGCCGACCCGCGACGGACGTGATCGGCGACGAGGCCTGGCTGCAGGGCGAATTCATCGCCACCGTCCAGCAGCGCGGCGCAGCGATCATCGCCGCTCGTGGGCAGTCGTCCGCCGCCAGCGCCGCCAACGCCGTGATCGATACGGTGCGCAACATCTCGCAACCGAGCGGGGAGATCTTCAGCGCCGCCGTCCCGGCGCCGAGCGACGGCGGCTACGGAGTCGCGCCGGGGCTGGTCTTCGGCTACCCGCTGCGAGCCACCGCGCCGGGGCAGGTCGAGGTCGTGGCCGGGATCGTCCACAATGCATGGGCGCAGGCCAGGGTGGCGGCGACGCTCAACGAGCTGTTGGAGGAGCGTGACGCGGTGAAGGACCTCATCCCATGACCAGTGAGACCGCGGCGCAGACCAAGACGGCGACGATCACGTACGACGGAACGAGCATCGAGCTGCCGGTGGTGCCCAGCCACGAGGGAAGCTCCGGTCTCGACATCAGCGGCCTGACCGCCGCGACCGGCCTGGTCACGCTCGACAACGGCTACAAGAACACGGCCGCCACCATCTCCGGCATCACCTTCGTGGATGGGGAGCGCGGGATCCTGCGCTACCGCGGCTATCCGATCGAGCAGCTCGCGGAGCACAGCAGCTTCCTGGAGATCGCGTACCTCCTCATCTACGGTCAGCTGCCGACCGCCGCCGGGCTGGGGAACTTCACCGACGAGATCACGCATCACACCCTGATCCACGAGGAGATGCGGCGCTTCTTCGACAGCTTCCCGTATGACGCGCACCCCATGGCTGTCCTGTCGGCGGCGACCGTCGGACTCTCGACCTTCTACAAGGACGCGCACGAAATCTTCGACAAGGCGGCCGTGCAGCTCACCATCCGACGGCTCATCGCCAAGGCGCCGACCATCGCCAGCTGGGCGTACAAGAAGAGCATCGGTCAGCCATACGTCTACCCGACCAACGACCTCGAGTACGTGCCGAACTTCGTGCACATGATGTTCGCCGTCCCCGCCGAGCCGTACGAGGTTCATCCCGAGATCCGGCGCGCGCTGGAGCAGCTGCTGATCATGCATGCCGACCACGAGCAGAACTGCTCGGCCGCGACGGTCCGCCTGGTCGGGAGCAGCCACGCGAGCCTGTACAGCACCATCAGCGCCGGCATGGATGCGCTGTGGGGCCCGCTCCACGGCGGGGCCAACGAGCAGGTCATCAAGGTGCTGGAGCAGATCACCGCCGACGGCGGCAACGTCCAGAAGTGGGTCGACAAGGTCAAGGACCCCAACAACCGCTTCAAGCTGCCGGGCTTCGGTCACCCCGTCTACAAGAGCTACGACCCGCGCGCCCGCCTCATCAAGGAGACCGCCGACCGCGTGCTTGCCGCGCTGGGCGCCGATGACGCGCTCCTGGAGGTGGCGGTCAAGCTCGAAGACGCGGTCCTGCGCGACGATTACTTCATCAGTCGGCGCCTGTACCCGAACGTCGACTTCTACTCCGGGCTCATCTACCGCGCCATCGGCTTCCCGAAGAACATGTTCACGGCGCTCTTCGCCATCGGGCGGCTCCCCGGCTGGATCGCGCAGTGGAAGGAAATGATCGAGGATCCCGAGTCGAAGATCGGCCGTCCGCGGCAGGTCTACGTGGGAGAGGGCGAACGGGAGTACGTCCCGATCGAGCAGCGCTAGGCCGCTCCGATGCGACTGACTGTCCTGGGCCGCAGCCCGGCTCGACCGAACCCGGGCGAGGCGTGCGCCGGCTACCTGGTCGAGGGTGGCGGCTCGCGCATCCTGATGGACGTCGGCCCCGGCGTGGTCGCCCAGCTGCTGCGACGCAACACGCCCGACGAGCTCGATGCGGTGGTGATCAGCCACATGCACACCGACCACTGCCTGGACCTGGTCACGCTGCGCTACAGCTACCCGTGGATCGACGTCGCCAAGAAGCGGCTGACGGTGATCGTGCCGCCAGGCTCCACCGGGCAGCTCTCCGAGCTGGCCCTGGGTGCCGGCTACGCCAACTTCTTCGACAAGAGCTTCACCTTCGTGGAGCACGACGGGGAGCGCCCGATCGAGGTCGGCAACCTGCGTCTGGAGCCGGAGGAGACGCAGCACTACGTCCGCACCTGGGGCTTCCGGATCTCCGCGCGCGGTCCCGATGAGGACTCGGACCGGATCCTCACCTACTCGGCCGATTCCGGCCCGTGCGACGCGCTCCCTCGCCTGGCCGATGGCGCCGAGCTGTTCCTGTGCGAGGCGGCCCTGCGCTCGCTGAAGGAGGACGACCCGGAGCCGCAGAGCCGCGGGCACCTCCTTCCCTCCGAGGCGGCGGAGACGGCGCGGGGCGCGGGGGCGAAGCGGCTGCTGCTGACCCACATCCCGATCACCGACGGCGGGGAGTGGGCGCTGGCCGAGGCGCGCGCAGCGTGGGACGGCGCGGTTGAGGTCGCCGAGCCGCTGCGCAGCTACGAGGTCTGATCGCCCTCCGAGACGACCCGGGCGCCGGCGATGTACCGATCCGCTGCCCAGGTGGCCAGGGCCCACAGCACCGAGACGATGAGCGTCAGGGACGCCAGACCAGCCATGACGCTGAGTGAGTCGCTCTCGAGGACAGCGCCCATCACCAGGCCAACCAGGACCAGGCCGCCGATCACGACAGCCGCCATCACAAGCCCGATCTTGCCGGCGGTCACGACGAACCAGCCCAACGAGTGGCCCTGGGCGCGCCCCGTCAGCCACAGGATCGTCGGGCCGCTGGCCCCGTAGAGCGAGACATAGAAGCCCGGCGCGCCAAAGAGGTGCTCAGGGCCGAGGCGCATGTCCATGACAAGGGCGGCCAGCAGCCAGGCACCCAGCAGCGCGCTCCCCGCGCCGATCCCGATCAGCCACACCAGCAGCAGGGTTGCTGTACCGCCGGAGAGGCGCTCGACCAGCTCGCCGTCGTTCCCCTCGACCAGTCGCGTGGGGCCGTCGTCAGGGAGTGTCGGCGGGACGCCGTCGGGCATCGTCAGGCGACTGGCGCCGTCAGCGCGGCCGTCAGGTCGGCGATCAGGTCGTCGACTGCCTCGATGCCGACCGAGAGGCGCAGCAGGCCGGCCGGCACCTCTAACGGAGAGCCGGCCACCGAGGCGTGGGTCATGACCGCCGGCAGCTCGATCAGCGACTCGACCGCGCCGAGCGACTCCGCCAGGGTGAAGAGGCGGGTCGCTTCGGCGACAGCACGGGCGGCCGGCTCGCCGCCTCGCATCTCGAAGCTGACGATCGCGCCGGGAAGCCGCATCTGGCGTTCGACGAGGTCGCGCTGCGGATGGTTCGGCAGCCCCGGGTAGTGGACCACCGCGACCTCGCTCCGCCCGCCGAGCCACTCGGCGATGGCGGCGGCGTTGGCGCTGGCGCGCTCCATGCGCACCGCCAGCGTGCGGAGGCCGCGCATCACCAGCCAGCAGTCGAACGGCGATGGAACCGCGCCGGCCGCGTTCTGGTGGAAGCGGAGCCGCTCGGCCAGGTCGTCGCTGCGGGTCGCCACCAGGCCGCTGATCACGTCGGAGTGGCCGGCCAGGTACTTCGTGGCGGAGTGCAGCACCAGGTCCGCACCGAGCTCGAGGGGCCGCTGGATGAACGGGGTGGCGAAGGTGCTGTCGATCACCGTCAGCGCCCCGATCGAGGCGGCCAGGCGCGCGACGGCACTGATGTCGACCACCTTGAGGAGCGGATTGGTGGGGGTCTCGACCCAGACCATCCGCGCCAGCGGGTTTGTGGCCAGCGCCGCGGACAGGGCATCGAGGTCGCGCAGGTCCACGGTATCGGTGGTGATGCCGTATCGGCTCCACACCTTGTCGGCCAGCCGCCAGGTGCCCCCGTAGACGTCGTCGGACAGGATCAGCCGATCGCCGGGATTGAGGAGATAGAGGATGTTCTGGGTCGCCGCCAGCCCCGAGGCATAGGCGAACCCGTGCGTTCCCCCCTCCAGCGTGGCGATCGTCGTCTCGAGCGCCTGCCGAGTCGGATTGCCGCTGCGCCCGTAGTCGAAGCCGGCGCGCGGGCGGCCGACGCCGTCCTGCTTGAAGGTGGTGCTCATGTCGATCGCCGGCGAGACGCCGCCGGTGCGCGGGTCGGGATCGGCGCCGGCGTGGACGGTCAGCGTCTCGAACTTGTCGGTCATGCGCGGGTCAGCGGGTGCGCGGGAAGCCCAGGTCGACCTTGCTCGTCCCGGGATCAGGCCAGCGCGACGTGATCACCTTGGCGCGAGTGTAGAACTGCACGCCCTCGGGACCGTACATGTGCAGGTCGCCGAAGAGCGAGGACTTCCAGCCGCCGAAGCTGTAGTACGCCACCGGCACGGGGATCGGCACGTTGATGCCCACCATCCCGGCGTTGGCCTCGAACTGGAACTGGCGGGCTGCGCCGCCGTCGCGCGTGAAGATGGCGGTCCCGTTGCCATATGGATTGGCATTGAGCACCTCGACGGCATCGGCATAGGTCGGCACGCGGACGACCTCGAGCACCGGCCCAAAGATCTCGTTGCGATAGCAATCCATCTCGGGCGTCACCCTGTCCAGCAGCGACACGCCCAGGAAGAAGCCCTGCCCGTCCTGGAAATGCGGGTCCTTGCGCCCGTCGACCACCAGCGTGGCGCCCTGCGCCGGTCCGCTCTCGAGGTACGAGGCCACCTTGTCGCGGTGCTCGCGGGTGATGAGCGGGCCCATCTCGGCCTCGGGGTCGCTCCCGGGGCCGACCTTGATCTTCGGCAGTCGCGCGGAGATCGCATCGACCAGCGGATCGGCCACGGCGCCCACGGCCACCACCACGCTGATCGCCATGCAGCGCTCCCCGGCGGACCCGTACGCGGCCGAGACCGCGGCATCGGCCGCCATCTCGATGTCGGCATCGGGCAGGACGACCATGTGGTTCTTGGCCCCGCCCAGCGCCTGCACGCGCTTGCCGTGCGCGGTGCCGGTCTCGTAGATGTGGCGCGCCACCGGCGTTGAGCCGACGAATGAGACCGCGACGACGTCGGGGTGCTCCAGGATGCGGTCGACGGCCACGCGGTCGCCATGCACCACGTTGAAGACACCGTCGGGCACACCCGCCTCAGCCAGGAGCTCACCCAGATAGACCGATGCCGACGGATCCTTCTCGGACGGCTTCAGCACGAACGTGTTGCCGCAGGCGATGGCGTTGCCGAACATCCACATCGGCACCATGGCCGGGAAGTTGAAGGGCGTGATGCCGGCCACCACGCCGAGCGGCTGGCGGATCTGGTAGACGTCGATGCCGGTCGAGACCTGCTCGGAGAAGCCGCCCTTCATCAGGTGCGGGATACCGGTCGCGAACTCCAGGTTCTCCAGGCCGCGGGCCACCTCGCCC
>CAZDAV010000049.1:3194-7532 GCA_964503725.1 uncultured Steroidobacteraceae bacterium | reverse complement strand
CTCCCCGATCGCCGCATTGCGGCCGACCATGCACGCCGCTTCCTGGTGCGCCGCCACCTCCTCGACCCGCCGCGTTCACTCCCGGCGGAGCCGGAATCGGTCCTGCGGGTGATCGATCGTCTCGGAAGCGTGCAATTCGATCCGCTCGAGATGCCCGGCGCCCGCAGCAACGACCTCGTCCTCCATTCACGAATCGCCGACTTCCGGCGGGAATGGACCGATGGCTGGCTGTATGGTCCGATGGGCGAGCGGCGGCTGATCGAGCTCTACAACAAGAGCCTGAACATCCTGCCGATGGAGCAGCTCCCCCTGCACCGCGCGGCCTGGGAGACATGGCGCGAGGAGCTCGAGCGGGACGTGCTAACGGAGCATGCCCAGATGGTCACGACGATCCTGGAGCGCGTGGAGCGCGACGGCCAGCTGTCGACCGAGGCGTTCCGCGACATCGACCATCGCATCGCGTGGTGGTGGGACAGCGACGGCACGACCAGGACCCGCACCGCCAAGGCGGTGATGGAGGCGCTCTTCGTCATCGGCCGGCTGGGGATCGCTCGCCGCGAGGGGAGCCGGCGCTACTACGACCTCATCGAGCGCCTCGTCCCCGCCGATCTGCTGGCGCAACACGCGGATGTCGAGGAGCAGCATCGACATCGGCTGCTGGCGCGGCATCGTGGGGTGGGCCTGATGGCGGTGGGGGGTGCCGGGCTGACCGGCGGCACCGGGTCAGACGCGGATCGGAAGCGGAGGACGGCGGCGCTGATCGACGACGGCAGCCTGGTGCCGGTCGACGTCGAAGGGATGCGCGAGGTGCGCCACGTCCTGGCCGATGAGCTGCCCATTCTCGAGGCGACCGCCGCGCCTGGCCTCGCGGCGACACTGGCGGTCACGTTCGTGGCGCCCCTGGACCCGCTGATGTGGGACCGCCGCCTGGTCAAGGGCGCCTTCGATTTCGAGTACCTCTGGGAGGTGTACGTGCCCGCCCCGAAGCGGCGATGGGGCTACTACGTCATGCCCATCCTGTTCGGCGATCGGCTGGTGGGACGCATCGAGCCCCGATTCGAGCGCGCGACTCGCACCCTGCGGATTGCCGGCATCCTGTTCGAGGATGGCTTCAGCCCGATGGAGGAGCCCCACTTCATCCCGGCGCTGGCCGAGGCGCTGCGCGCCTATCGGTCCTTCGTGGGAGCCAGAAAGGTGACATGGCCCCGCACCCGCCCGGGACGTGAGGTGGCCGGCGCGCTTCGCCGGCTGGGATAACTGCTGCCCCTCGACCGCGGCTGGTGGTCAGATTCACATGGTGTGACCAGCGCGCAGCATTCTCCGGCATCAACCTGTCAGATTCACACCCCTTGACCGCCTGGCACAGTCGGTGCGCGTGTGGTGTGAATTTGGCCAATTCCGCTGTCACCGCGGCGTCACGCGCGCACCCGGTGTGAATCTGGCAATTTCCTCACCGCACCGCCAGGCCGCGTCGAGCTAGGCCGGGGCCTCGGACGGCGACCCTGACGGCGACGGTATCGGCACCGGCGCGTTGAAGACCAGGCGACGTTCCGCGTCCCAGCCCCAGGTGCCGGTCATCTGCTGGAGGATCGGTCCACCGGTGAACTCGAACTCGTACGTGCCACCGGTCGGTTCGTCGCAGACCGGCGGCGAGCTGCCGTTGCGGGAGCTTCGGTACACCACGATGCGATCCGAGGTGACGAGGACGGCGCTGCCCCAGTCCGGGAAATCCACGTCGAAGGTGATGCCGGGGTCGTCCAGCGTGAACACGTCGCCGTAGATCAGTCCCCCGCAGGTGACCGACGCGGCCGCAATGCGGTTCTCGACGTAGGTCGCGGTGTACGTGCCCGTCGTCCCGTCGTCAGCCCTCAGGGTGCCGGTGTACTCGTGCTGCAGACCGCCGGGGACCTGGCTCAGCCCCGGGGCTTCCGGAGCTGCCTCGTCGACGTACGACGTCGGGAAGTCAGTTGGATAGCCGGTCAGCGCGATCGGGCTTGGGCTGGGTGTCGGCCCCCTGCTCTGCGGACCGCCGCTTTCGGTGGTGGAATCCGCAGTGGAGCATGCCGCGGCCAGCGAGACCACGACGAGGCTCGCCACGAGGCGCTTCATGAGCCGATATGCGTGCATGACTGACCGCGATTCTACGAGCCGACGAGGTCGATCCCCACCCACCCGTAAGTCCTGCCGAACCATGACGCCCGCGGAGTCAGGAGCTCGCTTTCGGCTACCGTCGAGCACGGAATCACTCATGTGGCATCCTCGAAATCCACGACCAGGGGAGCATGGTCCGATGGAATGCCCGGGTAGGTCGACGGCTTCCGCGCATCGCGGTCGCGCTCGGCACCCACGGCGCGGGCAGCCAGCGGCTCGGTCACGTAGACGTGGTCGATCCGCATCCCCAGGTTCTTATGGAAGTTCCCCGCCCGGTAGTCCCACCAGGTGAAGAAGCCTGGCTCAGGATGGAAGCGGCGCACCACGTCGACCAGCCCCCAGTCCCGCATGCGAGCCAGGGCCGCCCGCTCCGGCGGCGAGACGTGGGTCGAGCCGTGGACGGCCGCCGGGTCATAGACGTCCTCGTCGGCAGGCGCGACGTTGTAGTCGCCGCATACGGCCAGCGGGGTCGTGGGATCGCATGTTTCCAGCCATCGGTTCAGCCGGTCCAGCCATTCGAGCTTGGCGTCGAAGAACTCGGTGCCAACCTCGCGGCCGTTGGGCACGTAGATGCTCGCCACGCGGACGCCGCCGCAGGTGGCGGCCAGGAATCGGCCGCCGTCATCGGTCCAGTCGTCGGTGGTTGGCAGGCCAGGCTGCAGATCCGTCACGCCGACCCGCGACGCGATCGCCACCCCGTTCCACTGCCCCAAACCATGGTGGGCGACCTCGTAACCGAGCGCGCGAAAGGCCATCTCGGGCATGGCGACATCGGCGACCTTGGTCTCCTGCATGCACAGGATGTCGGGCTGCACGGCCTCCAGCCAGGCCAGGACCCGATCCAGCCGGGCTTTCAGGCTGTTCACGTTCCAGGTGGCCAGGCGCACGGCCCGAGTCTAGCCCGCGTTGGCGTGGCTATCCTCCCCACATGACCGATGCGTCCGCCCGCAGCTGGGGCGCTCAGAGCATGACCGCGCCACTGCGCGAGGTGCTCGTCCACCGTCCCGGGGCCGCCTTCGGCGCGGCCTTCGACGATCCCGCGCACGGCTTCCTGCACCCGGTCGACCTGGCCGTCGCCCAGCGCGAGCACGATGCCTTCGTCGACCTCCTCGCCCGTCTGGGCGTGCGCGTCCAGTTCCTGGAGGCCGAGGCCGATACCCCCGACCTCCTCTACACCTTCGACCCGCTGCTGATCGCCGACCGCGGCGCCATCCCGCTGCGCCCCGGCAAGCTGACGCGGCTCGATGAGCCGGCCCTGCTCGAGGCTTGGACCAGTGCCGCGGGAATTCCCACACTCGGCCGCGTCGAGGCTCCCGGCACGATCGAGGGTGGCGACACGTTCTGGCTGCGGCCGGACCTGCTGTGCATCGGTCGCTCGCTGCGGACCAACGATGACGGCGCGCAGCAGCTGGCAGCCCTGGTCGGCGGCGATGTCCGCACCTTCGACGTGCCGTCACGCGGATCCGAGCTGGTCCACCTCCTGTCGGTCATCTCGCCGGTCACCGATGACCTTGCGGTGATCTACCCGCCACTGCTTCCTCCCGACCTCAGGCAGCTGCTTGGCGAGCTGGGCATCGACACCATCCCGGTGCCCGACGACGAGTACTCGACGCTCGCCTGCAACGTCCTCGCCGTCCGCCCCGGGGTGCTGATCATGGCCGACGGCAACCCGCTCACCCACCGCGCCCTGGAAGCCGCCGGCTGCGAGGTGCACACCTATCCGGCGACCGAGATCGGGGTCAATGGCTCCGGGGGTCCGACCTGCATGACCCGTCCTATACTCCGCGCCTGATGCTCAAGGAATTCCGCGACTTCGTCCTCCGCGGGAACGTGATCGACCTGGCGGTGGGCATCGTGATCGGCGCCGCCTTTGGTGCCCTGGTGACCTCCTTCGTCGGCAACGTGCTGACGCCGCTGCTCGGCCTGTTGCGGGTGCCGGACTTCTCCACGCTGGCGTTCTCCGCGGGATCCTCGACCGTAAGCTATGGGCTCTTCCTGAACTCGCTGATCAGCTTCGTGCTGATCGCGGCGGCCATCTTCTTCTTCGTGGTGAAGCCCGTGAACCACATGACCGCCCGACTGAAGAAGCCCGATGCCCCCGAAGAGCCCACCGTCAAGGCCTGCCCCTTCTGCGCCACCGACATTCCCGCCGCCGCGACCCGCTGCCCCCACTGCACCAGCCAGCTC
>CAZDAV010000049.1:0-3094 GCA_964503725.1 uncultured Steroidobacteraceae bacterium | reverse complement strand
CGCCACCGACATTCCCGCCGCCGCGACCCGCTGCCCCCACTGCACCAGCCAGCTCAGCTAGGGGGCAACTGTGCTGCCGCTGCTGTATGGGGCGCTGCTGATCGGGACATGGCTGCTGGTCCGCGATATCGCCGGTAGATCGCGCGCGAGCACCGCCCTCATGCGTCTCCGGCGCCGAGTGGCCGTTGTCGCCGCGGCCGGGCCTGGCATCGCGCCGATCATCTACTTCAGCACCGGGAGTAGTGGCGCTGCCGCGGCCCTGAGCACCCTTGGTCTCGGCTACCTCCTCTTCTACATCCTCTTTGCCCTCGGACTGCTCGAGCTGATGCCCCCTGATGCGGCGAGGTTCGCGAGAAGGGCCGGATACGCCGGCCTCCTGCTGCTCGGAGCGCTGCCCAGCTGGGCATTCTTGTCCCTCACGCCGTTCACCGGTCTGGCTGGCGTTGGACTCGTCGAGCCGAACGAGCCGATGCGGACCTAGGGGCGCAGTCCCACGCTGGCGAGCTCCGCGCGGGCGAGCCGATCGTGGCGGCCGCTGACCCAGTCACCGAGCGGATCCGGCGTGTACTCGAGGAGGGTCGGGTAGTCGAGTCGGGTGACCGCCCGCATCGCCAGCGCCCGCTCGATCTTGACGTCGCCGACCTTGGGTGCCGTGCGAATGGCGCGGTGGGCGGCCCGGACGCGACGGAGTCGCTCCCAGCGCCACGGGAGGTAGCGGCCCAGCCACGGTCCGAGGGTGGCCAGCGCGAACAGCAGGGCGAGGACCGTCGCAACGATCAGGATGAATCGCTCGAGGTCCGTGCCAAATTCGGCCAAGGGCCGCCCGGCGCCTGCAAAGGCGTTCCGTACGACGTCGCGAACCCCCTCCCCAATGACCGGCAGCCCCGACAGCGACTCCCCGACGTCGCGCCCGCTCTGGATCATGGCCTGGCCGCCATCTCGGACCGTCCGACCGGCCTGGGCGAAGCCGGCAAGGAGTTGGAACAGCTGCCAGACGATGTTCCCCCAGAACACAACCCACACGACCGTTGCGAGGTCGGCGACCTGTTCCTTGAGCCGCGCGACCGGCATCTCGCTCCAGATTTTGGTCATGGTGGGCCCTCGCGTTCTCAGCTTCCTTCTCGATGGTGGCCGTAGACGATTCTAGGCACGGTTTACGATGCCCTCCATGGTCGATCCGCTGGTCCTCGCCATCCTCTTCTTCGTCGCGGCCGTGGTCTATGCGTCGGTTGGGCACGCCGGCGCGTCGGCCTACCTGGCGATCATGGGTCTCACAGGCGTCGCACCCGATGTAGCTCGCCCCACGGCTCTCGCGCTGAACATCGTGGTCGCGAGCTTCGTCACCTTTCGGTTCTGGCGCGGCGGCTACATCTCGGCACGTTCCCTCGCGCCGTTCCTGCTCGGGTCGATCCCGCTCGCATTCATTGGCGGCTCTCTCCCGATCGCTGCCGCGCTCTACAAGCAGCTGGTGGGGATCGTCCTGCTCTTCGCGGCTGCCGGGATGGCCCTGACCGCGCGACGTGCCGCCCAGAGCGACACCGGCCGCGCCGAACCCCGCGTGCCGAACGTCCCGGCGGTCGCCATCGGCGCCGGCATCGGGCTCGTCTCGGGCCTGACAGGTACCGGTGGCGGAATCTTTCTGAGTCCGATCCTGCTCTTCGCCGGCTGGGCGGAGACCCGCGCCGCGTCCGGCATGGCCGCACCCTTTATCCTCGGCAACTCGATTGCGGGACTCGCGGGCAACTTCGCCCGCCTCAACTCGGTGCCGAGCACCCTGCCGCTGTGGGTCATCGCCGTGGTCATCGGCGCGGTCATCGGCTCCGAGCTCGGCAATCGTCGGATCCGAACCGTCCACCTGCGAGCCGTGCTCGCCGTGGTTCTGGTCGTTGCCGGCCTGAAGCTGATCTTCCTCGGCTAGGAATCGCGCCGGGGCATCGTGCCGGGCTCCGACTGTCGAGGCGGCCGATAAGCGCTCGATAACGCGCCGCTACTGGGCAGTCGCGATCATCGAATCGTGAACGATGCCGAGCTTGGCGGGGTCGTGCGGGCGCTCCGGCATCGGCGCGGATGGCGACAGGTGGATCTGGGTGGCAAAGCAGGGGTGAGCGCTTCGCTCATCGGCCTACTCGAACGGGGACACGCTGACGCGCTCTCGGTGCGCGGCTTGCGTCGAATCAGCTCGGCGCTGGACCTTCGGCTAGCGTGGGACGCGGGGTACCGCGGCGCGGAGCTCGCACGGCTGCGCGACGCCGATCACGCCCGGTTGGCCGAGTGGCTGACACGGCGATTGGAGGCTTTCGGCTGGATCGTCGTGCCAGAGGTTAGCTTCAATCACTTCGGCGATCGAGGCCGCATCGACCTGCTGGCATGGCACGCGGCCACCCAGACGCTGTTGGTCATAGAGATCAAGACGGTCGTCGTCGAGATCCAGGACCTGCTGGGTACGCTGCATGTCAAGCAACGGGTGGCACCCGGCGTTGCACGCTCGCTCGGCTGGCGCCCGACGCGCGCCGTCCCCTTTCTGGCCGTGGCCGAGAGCACGACGAACCGGCGGCGCCTCGTCGCGCATGCACGGCTATTCGCGCGCTTCGTCCTGCGCGGCAAGGGAGCCGCAACATGGCTGCGGCGGCCGGACAGCGATCCAGGCGGCCTCCTCATGCTGGTGAAGTTGCCGGATCACAGCGGAATTGGCGTTAGGCGCGCTGGGAGGCAGCGGGTGCGGCGCAGGCACCCGCCCTGAGCGTGGACAGCACGTCCGAGCGGGTGCGGAGACCGGCCAAACCCGCCTAAGAGCAGCCGGGCTGCGATCTGGCAACGACGCGGCTGATCAGCCTTCAGAACAGCAACTCGGTTGTGATCCGACAACGAGTGAGCTCGGGTCTCACGCTGCTTCCCGATGTGCGAAAGGGCCGGGCGTCCGTCCCGCAGGCTGTTGCGCTAGCCAGCCGAGGGATGACCGCCCGGCCCTATCCCGGGTCCTCCAAGGAGCGTCAGACCTCTTTGTACTCCCCCTCGATCGTCTCGCCCTCTTCCTCGGCGGCTCCCTCAGCTGGAGCACCGCCATCGGTCCCGCCGGAGCCATCCTCCCCGCCGG
>CAZDAV010000048.1:0-7538 GCA_964503725.1 uncultured Steroidobacteraceae bacterium | reverse complement strand
GAGGCCGAAAGGCGGGTTGGCGGCAGGTCGCCGGAGCTCCGGGGGAGTCCGAATCGGCATCTATACTCATGCGCCCATGGCCTCCCAGATCCTCGACGACCTCGCCTGGCGCGGCCTCGTCGCCCACAGCACTGATCTGTCCGCTCTCGATGAGGAGCTGGCTGCGGGCGCACTCACCTTCTACTGCGGATTCGACCCGACCGCCCCCAGCCTCCATTTCGGGAACCTGGTCCAGCTCGTCACGATGCGACGCCTGCAGCTCGCCGGACACCTGCCGATCGCGGTGGTGGGTGGAGCGACCGGCCTGATCGGCGACCCGAGTGGCAGGTCGGCCGAACGCAGTCTGAACGAGGCCGAGGTCGTTGCCGATTGGGTGACGCGCATCCGCGCCCAGGTCGAGCGCCTCCTCGAATTCGCGGGACCCAATGCAGCACGCATCGTCAACAACCTGGAGTGGACCGCTCCGCTCTCGGCCCTTGACTTCCTGCGCGACGTGGGCAAGCACTTCAGCGTCAATCGCATGCTCGACAAGGAGTCGGTCAGCGCACGGCTGGCCGGTCAGGGGATCAGCTTCACCGAGTTCAGCTACCAGGTGCTCCAGGCCTTCGACTACCTCGAGCTGTTCCGCCGATACGGATGTCGCCTGCAGACCGGGGGCAGTGACCAGTGGGGCAACCTGACGGCGGGGGTCGACCTGATTCGCCGGGTGACCGGCGAGAGCGCGCACGCCATTGCGACGCCGCTGATCACCAAGGCCGACGGCATGAAATACGGCAAGACGGCGGACGGGACGCTCTGGCTCGACCCGGAGCTCACCAGTCCCTATGCCTTCTACCAGTACTTCGTCAACGCCGGCGACGCCGATATCGGGCAGCTGGTCAGGGTATTCAGCCTGCGCAGCCGCCAGGAAATCGAGAAACTGGAGGCCGAGACGGCCGCCCATCCCGAGGCGCGGGCCGCGCAGCAGGCACTGGCCGCCGAGCTGACCACGCTCGTACACGGCGTCGAAGCCACCGCACAGGCGATCGCGGCCAGCGCGGCGCTCTTTGGCCAGGGAGACCTACAGGAGCTGGACGTCGAGACGCTCGCCGCCGCGATTGCCGAGCTGCCGCGCGCCCAGCTGCCGGCCCCCCTGCCGCCGGTGGCGGATCTGCTGGTGGCGACCGGACTGGCGGAGAGCCGGTCTGCGGCGCGCCGCACCGTCGCGGACGGTGGCGCCTACCTCAACAACCGGCGCCTGTCGGATGCCAACGCCTCGCCTGATGAGACGGATCTGCTGCACGGACGCTGGCTCGTGCTCCGTCGCGGGAAGCGCAGCCTGGCGGCGGTCGAGAAGATCGGGTAAGGGGCCGCCGACGCGAACGGCCGGCGCCCGAGTTGCCTCAGAGCGCCGGCCGAGCTGGGCGGGACCACCGCCGGACAGATTCCCCAGATTGATTTGCTAGCGGGCTGCCATCGGCTCGCCCGACTTCATGTAGACGGCCGCGAAGGCGGCGATGCCGACGACGAGGTGCAGAATGTTGTCGGACGGATTCTCCAGGTTCGAGATCCCGAACGTGTTCGGAACCGCGGCTCCGGCCTGGAGGAAGCCGTACACGGCAAAGAAGAGCGCGATGACGCCGACCAGGCCGACGATCGCGCGGTAGTACGGCGCCAGCGCCGTGTTCAGCCCCGGCACGAAGACCGCGGCCAGCGCCACGATCCCGAGCGCCGTGTGGGCCACGTTCTCCCCGTTGTCGAGCCAGAACGCCGACCCCACCTCTTTGAACACACCAAGGTAGCCGACGATGCCGAGCAGCAGAAGAACGGCGCCACCTACGGTCAGGAACAGCCTCGGATACACCAGAGTCACCTCCCTCGGAATCTGCAGGTTGTGGTCCCGCTGCCGACGATACGCTCGTGTGTCAAGCGTGCATCAGTGTTTCTCGCCGGCAACGACCTTGGCCTGATGCTCGGCGATCACCCTGTCGGCTATCGTATTCGGGACCTCGGCGTAGTGATCGAGCTTCGAGGTGAAGCGGCCGCGCCCCTGCGTGATGCTGCGCAGCTCGGTCGCGTAGTGGAACATCTCGGCCTGCGGAACCTGCGCCCGCAGGTGCTGCATGCCGTCGGAGGAATCCATGCCGAGCACGTGGCCGCGCTTGGCAGTGATCTGGCCCATGACGTCGCCCATGTACTCGTCGGGGACGATGACCTCGACCTCCAGCACAGGCTCGAGCAGGGTCGGGCTCGCCTCTGGGAAGGCGCGCCTGAGGGCCTGGCTGGCCGCGACCTTGAACGCCATCTCGGAGCTGTCGACGGTGTGATAGCTGCCGTCCACCAGGATGGCCTTCAGGTCGACCACCGGGTAGCCGGCCAACACCCCCTCGGCGAGGGCCTCGCGCAGGCCCTTCTCGACGGCGGGGATGTACTGCCTCGGAACCACGCCGCCCACGATCTTGTTGCCGAACTCGAACCCGGTGCCTGACTCGAGCGGCTCGAATTCGATGACCACGTGCCCAAACTGACCGTGCCCGCCCGTCTGACGCTTGAAGCGGTTGTCGATCTTCGCCGGCTTGCGGATCGTCTCTCGATAGGGCACCCGCGGGGTTCCGGTCCTGACCGATGCGCCGAACTTGCGCTTCAGACGCTCGACGAGGACGTCGACATGCGCGTCACCCATGGCGGTCAGGATCGTCTCACCGGTCCCGTCCTCGCGATGGATGCGCGCCGTGGGCTCTTCCTCGAGCATGCGCTGCAGCGCCTGTCCCAGCTTGTCGAGATCGGCCTTGCTTTCCGGCTCGATGCTGACCTGAAGGCTCGGCGCCGTGAACTGGAGCCGCGGCAGCTCGATCGCCTGGGTCCGATCACCCACCAGCGTGTCGCCGATCTGCGTGCTTGCCAGCTTGGCGACCGCCACGATGTCGCCGGGTCCGGCCTGGGACATGACCAGCTGGTCCTTGCCGAGCAGCCCCAGGATGTTGCCGATCCGCTCCTCCTGCTTGCGCGACGCGTTCCACAGGTGGCCCTGTGAGTGGACCGTGCCACTGACAACGCGGAAATAGGTGAGGCGGCCGACGAATGGGTCGGCCGTCGTCTTGAAGACCTGGGCCACGAAGGGACCGGCCGGATCGGGCTCGACTCGCTTCCCGTCGCTGGTGTCGCGCCCGCCAACCTCGGCGGCCGATGGGACGTGCTTCGCGATCATGGACGCCAGCTCGCGGACGCCGATGTTGCGGAGCGCGCTGCCGACGAAGACCGGGACCACGCTGCCCTCGCGGGTCCCCTTATGCAGCGCCGCCTCGATCTCCCCGTCGCTGAGCGGCTCTCCGTCGAGGTACTTCGTCATCAGCTCGTCGCTGGCTTCGGCGGCGGCCTCGACGAGCGCCTCTCGGCGCGCCTCTTCGCCGGCGCGCATCTCGTCAGGGATCGGCACCTCCTTCGGCTTGCCGCCCTCGTACACGTTCGCGTGCTGCTCGATGACGTCCACATAGCCGCGGAATGAGTCGGCGGAGCCGATGGGCAGGTAGACCGGCGCGATCTTGGGCCCGAAGCGCGCCTTCAGCGCGACAAGGGTGGCCTCGTAGTTGGCGTTCTCGCGGTCCATCTTGTTGATGAACACGAAGCGCGGCAGCCCGCGCTCCTCGGCCAGCTTCCAGACCTCCTCGGTGCCGACTTCGACGCCGGCGGACGCGTCGATCACCACGATCGCCGCATCCACGGCGGCCAGCGCCTCGACCACGTCCGACTGGAAGTCGGCGTATCCGGGGGTGTCGACGATGGTGATCCGCGCGCCGTCGACCTCGATCGTGCCGATCGCCAGGTTGATGCTCTGGCGGCGCTTCTGCTCATCGGGATCGTGGTCGAAGGTGGCCGATCCGGAGTCCACGCTCCCGAGCCGGGGAATGGCGCCGGCGTCGAAGAGCAGGGCCTCGGCCAGGCTCGTCTTGCCGGCGCCGCCGTGGGAGATGAGGGCCACGTTCCTGATCCGGTCGGGGCTGGTCGGCTTCATCGGGGCTCCTTGTGCGCCGGTCGCAGCAGCCGAGGCCGATACCGCCTCGGACGAAAGGTCAACCGGGAACGGGCGCCCAGTATAGGGAGCGGCCCGCGGCGTGCCGCGGCGTGGCGGCCGGTCAGCGGCGGCGCAGCTCGACCCCCAGCCAGATGTAGAAGGCCGGGCTCAGGATGAGGCCGGTGAGCCCGGCGGGGACGGCGACGAGCAGGTTGGTCGGGTCGAGCACGATCAGGCGACCGAGGTAGACGACGATGAGCAGCAGCCCGACGGCCATGCCCAACGTGGCGAGGTTGGCCGGCAGCGTTGCGGAGCGGCGCGACTGCATCGCGATGACCAGCAGGCCGAGGCCGCTGATCCCGAAGGTGAGGAGGCCGCGCGGATCCATGGGGTGTGGCAGCTGGGCCTCCGCCAGCACGTCGGTCACCGGGGGCTGCAGGGTCACGGCGAGGTCGTATCCGCCGTGCACCATCGCCCCGGTGGCTCCCACGGCGACCAGCATCAATCCCAGCAGGCCGACCGCGGCCGCCGAATCGAGCAGCCGGCGGTAGAGCGCGACCAGGACCATCACGGAGAGGAAGCCGCCGGCCATGAGGGCGATGGACGCGACGGTGATGCCGAGCTCCGGCGCCTTCCCGGCCACGACGCCTCCGAGGAAGGCCACCGAGTAGACGAGGCCGCCGATGCCGGCTGCAATGGCACCGATCCCGGCAAGGCGCTCGTAGGCTTCGGCAGCGTTGCGGGCAGGATCCGATGACATCGTGGCGAGAGCATGCCACGCCTGGACCCCAGCCGACAAGGTTCCGGGGGCTTGACGGCTCGCCCGTCATTCGGACAACGCCGTATTCTGGCTTGGCGCCCTGCCGCCGCATTAGGGCCACTCCATGGTCCGCATGACGGATGGGCCCGGAATCCCGTCGACAGCTCGGTCGCAATGACGGCCAGACCGTCAACCGGTCGGCCTCCTACTCGCGACTTGCCGCATAGCTTGCCAGCAGCCATTCCGGCTCGCGATCGTCGAAACGACCGAAGACCCACCCCGGCCCGAAGGTCGCCGGCAGGTCGAGGGTCGTGTCGACGGTCCGAAAGTGGTGCACCAGCTCGGCGCCCGCCTCGACCGCCATCGCGGCGTCGCTGGCCACCAGCCGAAGGGCATATTGCGTCCCGACCGCGGCGGCCAGGATGACGCCGCTCTCCGGGTGCACCAGCGCGGGGCTGTCGAAGACAAGCCAGCGGCAATCGGACGGCAGCGCGGCGTTCAGCGCGTCCCACAACCGGTCCACGACGTCGGGGTGCGTGCCCAGGTGCCGTCGATCGACGTCGGATGGTGGCGGCCCGAAGGTGGCATCGGCAGCCGAGCGTCCGTGGGCCAGGTAGCGCAGTGGCCGGGCGTTCTCCGGCCGTCCGGCCACGAGGCTCATCGGTCCATGGTAGGGAGCGAGCGGGGGCGTTGCTACAATCGGGCTCCACATCATCCGGAGGGCCGATGTCCGGCCACAGCAAATGGTCCCAGATCAAGCGGCAGAAGGGCGTCAATGACGCCAAGCGCGGCGCGCTCTTCACCAAGCTGACGCGCGAGATCATCACCGCTGCCCGCCAGGGTGGGGGAGATGTCGAGGGCAACTACCGCCTGCGCATGGCGATCGACAAGGCGCGCGCCAACAGCATGCCGATGGAGAACATCAAGCGCGCCATCGAGCGGGCCACGGGATCTGGGTCCGACGCGGTGCTCTACGAGGAGATCACGTACGAGGGGCTCGGCCCGGCGAACGTGGCCGTCATCGTCGCCGCCATGACCGATAACCGGAACCGCACCGCCTCGGAGATCCGCAGCATCTTCAACAAGATCGGTGGGTCGCTCACGCCGGTCTCCTGGCAGTTCGAGCCGCGTGGCCTGATCAGCGTGCCGCTCAAGGGGCGCGACCCCGATGAGGTGACTTTGGCCGCCATCGACGCGGGAGCCTCCGATGTCGGGTCGCCGGAGGGCGGCGCGATCCTGGTCATCACCGAGCCGGCCGACCTGGAGCAGGTGCGCGCGGCATTGACCGCCGCCGGCTACCCGGCGGATTCGGCCGAGCTGTCGATGGAGCCGACCACCAAGGTCGAGATCACCGAGGAGAAGTCGGCGCGGCAGGTGCTGCAGTTCGTCGAGCGGTTAGAGGACCTCGATGACGTGCAGAACGTGTATGCCAACTTCGACCTTCCCGACGCCCTGCTGGAGCAGCTCGAAGCGTCGGTGGCCTGACCTGGCCCTCGGCGCGCCCGGTACCATGCCCGCGTGATCGCGCTGGGCATCGACCCGGGGACCGCGGCGTGCGGCTTCGGCGTCGTGGCGCTCGAGGCTGGCAGGCTCAGGCTGGTTGACGCCGGTGTCATTCGCACCGAGGCAGGCGAGACCGATGCCGAGCGGCTGCGCCTGCTGCACGCGGCCCTGAGCAAGCTGGTGGCCCTTCATCGGCCGCACCGGATCGGGATCGAGCGGCTCTTCTTCCAGCGCAACGTGCGGACCGCCATGACGGTCGGCCAGGCGCGTGGCGTCGCTCTGCTGGTGGCCGCCCAGGCCGGCCTGCCGGTCGACGAGCCGACGCCGAACGAGGTGAAGCAGGCGATCTGCGGCAACGGCGCCGCCGAGAAATCGCAGGTCGCCGCGATGGTGGCGCGCCTGCTGAACCTGCCGGTCGACGGCGTGTCGGACGACGCCACCGATGGACTGGCCGTGGCGATCGGCTGCGCCTACGCCGGCGCCGCGGCACGCAAGCTCACCGCCGTCCCATGATCGGATCGCTGCGCGGACCGGTGACCCACGTGGGTCCGGACTTCGTGCTCTTGGAGCTCGGCGGGGTCGGCTATCGGGTCGTCGCCGGTCCGTCGCTGCTGGCTCGAATGCAATCCGGCAGCGAGGCACACATCTTCGTCCACCACCTGGTGCGGGAGGATCAGCAGGCCCTCTTCGGGTTCGCGTCGGCGGAGGAGCTGGCCTTCTTCGAGCTGTTGATGACCGTCAGCGGCGTCGGCCCGCGTCTCGCGCTGGCGATTACCAGCGCCCACGCCGTCACCAAGCTCCAGCTGGCGATCGTGACCGATGACGTGGACGTGCTCACCTCGGTGACCGGTGTCGGGCGCAAGATCGGGCTCCGGGTCATCCTGGAGCTGAAAGAGAAGATCCATGCCGCCGGGATCGCCGGGAGCGGCGGGGCGAGCTCCGACTCAGATGTCGTCGCGGCCCTCGAGTCGCTCGGCTACACGGCTTCCGAGGCGCGACGCGCCGCAGGCGCGGTAGCGGGCAGCGACGACGCGCTGGACCTGCGCATCAAGGCCGCGCTCCAGGAGCTGGCGCGAGCCCGATGACCGTGGAGATCGCGCGCTGGAGCGACCCGGCCGTCGCCCTCCGCATCCTGACCGAGTTCCATGTCTGGGCGGTGGTGGGCGCCTCGCCCGACCCGACGCGCGCGAGCCATGGCGTCACGCGATCGCTGATGCGATTCGGGTACGAGGTGATCCCCGTCTACCCCCGCGCGACGGTGATCCACGGCCTGGCGACGGTGCC
>CAZDAV010000047.1:0-7583 GCA_964503725.1 uncultured Steroidobacteraceae bacterium | reverse complement strand
CTCGTCCCGATTCGGGAAGAGCAGACCGAGGAGCTGACGATCGCCTGGCCGGTCATGCGACGGGCGGTGCTCCGCATCGGCGAAGCACTGGCGGACCGCGGCGTGATTGCCGAGCCCGACGACGTCTTCTTCCTGACGCGGGCCGAGGCCCTCGCGGCGCTTGGCGGGGCGCTGCTGCCGCCGACCGTCGACGTGCCCAGCCGACGGTCACTCCGGACCGAGCAGTCCCGCCTGGTGCCGCCGCCGCTCGTCGGCCGCGTGAACCCCATGATTCAAAGGGTGTGGGACGGCTTCCCCGGGCTGATCGGTGCCGTGCCATCGGACCAGGCGCTGGTGTCCGGCGTGCCGGCGTCGCCGGGCCGAGCAACCGGGTCAGTCCGCGTCATCCGTGGCCCGCAGGAGTTCGACGAGCTCCAGCCAGGCGAGATCCTCGTGGCCCCGCTCACTGCACCGGCATGGACGCCACTCTTCACACGCGCCGCCGCGGTCGTGACCGACGTGGGGAGCGCAGCGGCGCACGCCTCGATCATCGCCCGTGAATACGGAATCCCGGCGGTCGTTGGCTGTGGCGATGCGACGGCCCGCCTCCAGACGGGGATGCGCGTCACGGTCGACGGCAGCACGGGAAACGTAGAACTCGAGTAAGGAGGACCACGACGATGCACTCGCTGAACCCTGAGGTCGGCGGCACTGCGATTTCGCCCAGCCGAACCATAACCCTCATCCGTCGGCTCAACCGCCCCATCTGGCTATGGGCCGGGTTCGCGGCCGTCCTCGAGGTCCCGGGCCGGCGCACTGCCACGCCACTCGAGGTCACGCTCATCCCGTGGGAGGTCGATAAGACGCTGTACCTCATGTCGCAGTACGGGGTGTCGGACTGGGTTCGCAACCTTCGAGCGGCAGGTCGCGGTGTATTGCGCCGCAAGGGCCGCACGCAGGCCTTCACCGCGGTCGAGGTCAACGGCGACGAGCGTGACCGGGTCATCGCGGCGTTCATCGCCAAGACACCGAAACCGTTCAGGCGGGACTTCGACCGGCGCCCCGGCGCGGCCGACCACCCGACATTCCGGGTCGAGCCGATCACATAGCGCCCCGGCCCTCAATTCACAAGGGTCTAGCCGAAACGATCATCGGTTCCTAACATGCTGTACGCGCGACGGACACCGAGCGCTCGACAGACGGCAGTGGCCCGTGACGGGCAGAGGGTAAGAGGTCAGCATCGGCAATGGACATCCAGCTCGCGGACCAGCACATCTATCGCCTCGACGACAAGCTAAGCCCGGAGGAGATTCGGCAGCGGGCCATGGATCGCCGCACCGGCGCCTTCGGCAGCGGCCTGGAGAACATCTTCTCGCGACCGAAGGCTGACGATATCGAGCTGGTCGACAGCCAGCGCCGGTTGGAGCCGTTCTGGCACGTCGGCTGCAACGCCGTCTACGTGTACGACCGGGCCCACGAGTACACCGTGCCGGCCAGTGGCGCGCAGGTGCGCGAGGTCTCGATCCACGGGGAGAAGCACGCGATCAGTCCCGGCGGCTCGTTCGCCATCCCCACCGTCGAGCACAGCCGCGAGGAATACCGCCAGGCTCTCTTCCTGGATGGCGTGTCGGGTGCGGCGGTCGCCGACGCGCCAACCCTGGTCACCGGCACGCGCCACGAGGTCCAGGACCTCGATGCCCTCGCCTCCGAGGCCGATATCGTGGTCCCGCCCGAGCAGCGTGCCTCGTTCGTGGTGCGACAACTGCTGACCGGGATGCTCAAGCCGCTGCAGGCCGATACCGTGCACGAGGAGTCGATCACCTTCGAGCAGATCGACCTCTACTACCGCCCATGGTGGGCCTTCGAGTTCCACTGGAAGCTCAAGGACAAGAAGGGCGTGGTGGAGATGGACGCGGTGACAGGTCAGCTGCGCAACAGCCAGGCGCTGATGGCCAGGCTATCTCGCTCGGTTTCGCGCGACTCGCTGTTCGACATCGGCGCCGACACCGTGTCGCTGCTCGTTCCCGGCGGCGGGATCGCCATCAAGGTCGCCAAGATGGCGATCGACCACCAGAACCAGTCCCGCTAGGCCCTCGCGGGCGGGGGAACGCGTCGCTGGGCCCGCTCTGACAGATTCACACCGGGTGCGCATTGCGCGCCGGATCCATGACAGATTCATACCACGCATGAATCTGTCGACGAATCGGTGACAGGTGCGCACGCCGTGTGAACGTGTCCACTTCGGAGCGACTCGCGCGCACCTAGTGTGAATTTGGCGCAACAGCGAGCCGCCGGGACCCAACGGACCCCGTGACCCAGGCGGCGGCATACAGCAGCGCCACGAGCACCGCCAGGGTCTGGTAGCCGGTGACCAGGGCGGCGTACTCGACCACGCCACCGACCATCGCGCCGATCAGGTTGGCGCCGAAGGCGGCGGTCGAGTCCTCGGCAGCCGCGAAGCGCTGCGCGAAGACCAGGTTGGCCACGAAGATCGGGCTGAAATAGACCCCGATGCTGGCGGCGAAGCGCCACCCCGGGTCCAGCCCCAGCAGGGCGCGCGGCTCAACCAGCCAGCTGACAGCGACCGCGGCCAGCAGCAGCGGGAAGAGGAGCGCCGGGCGCGGCAATCGGAAGCGCCGAGCCACGGCCACCGCCGCCAGCACGCTGAGCAGGATGCCGCCGAAGACGAGCGCGTTCACGACCCACGTCGTGCCGAACAGCAGCGCGAACTGCACCACGCTCTTGGTCTCGAGCAGGAGGAAGGCGGCGCCCATGAAGAACAGGTCGAGGTGCGGGGCCATGGAACGCATCGGTCCACCCGCCACGCGCACCGCGATGGCTGACACGGCCAGGATGAGCCCGATGCTGATCAGGTAGAAGAGCGGGACCTGCCGCTGCTGGAGGTAGAGGAATGGGTAGTCGTCGGTGGCCGGTGTCACGACCTCGGTCGTCGGCACCCAGCTGGCCGGGCATTCGACCGACGCCTCCTCGCGGCCGATGGTCAACGCCGCCAGGCGCCCCACCGTCCCCACGCTGTCCAGGCACGGGGCGTGCCCATAGACGTCTTGCAGCGTCCCGGCCAGGCGGTCGATGAGCCACGCCTCGCGGTAGTAGTTGTACATGGCGAAGACGCCACCCGGCGCCAGGTGGTCGCGAGCCTCGGCCA
The DNA here is from genome assembly GCA_964503725.1 of uncultured Steroidobacteraceae bacterium. GTDB lineage: Bacteria > Chloroflexota > Limnocylindria > QHBO01 > QHBO01 > CF-167. The sequence goes on along the minus strand of CAZDAV010000047.1, from coordinate 4,438 downwards.
GCGCTTCGCGGGTGAAGAGGTAGCTCTCCAGGCGCAGCGAGGACTGGCCCGAGACGAGGGTCAGCGAGTCAGGCAGCGCGAACAGGATGAGGTCGTACTCGGTGTCGCCACGTTCGAGGAAGGCGCGCCCGTCATCGATCACCACTCGCACCCGCGGGTCGTCGTACGGGTGATCGGGATGGCGCTCATCCCCGATCTGGGCCAGGCGAGGGTCGATCTCGACCGCGTCGACGCTGGTCGCGCCCAGGGACAGGGCAACCGCAACGTCGCTGCCCGTGCCGGCGCCGACGACCAGCACCCGGCCCGGATCGGTCCGCACCAGGCGCTCGAACGGCACGAAGTAGACCGGCTCCTCCGCCCGGCGCTGGTCCACCGACGAGATGGTCTGGTGCGGGATCCCGTTCACGCTCACGGCGAACGTCCCGGGCTCGCTCAAGGGGACGACCACGACCCGGTAGTACGGCGACCACGACGTGTTCTGGGTGAGCGAGTCACGTGCCAACAGGGCCACCAGCAGCAGCACCCCGGCGAGCTGGAGCACCCGTCTGCCGGCTGGCAGCGCCAACACCATCAGCACGGCCGCCACCAGGCCCCAGGCCGCCGGCGGGGCGCCCGTGAACGACAGCAGCGTGAAGCCGATGATCCCCAGCAGGCTGCCCCCGATGTCCAGGCCGTAGGCCTCCAGCGGCTCGAATTGGGCGAAGGTGCGCGCCACGGCCTCGCCGATGAGCGCCATGACCGCGGCCACCGCCACGAAGATGATCGGCAGCACCACCGGCAGGGGCAGGCCGCGCGCCTCGAAACCGCCGAAGTAGATGAGCTGGCCGCCGCTGCGGTCGATCTCGATCCGCAGCAGGATGACGATGCCGACCAGGACGGCAAGCGCCAGCGGGGCATACGGGGAGAGGTCGGTGCGTGCCCTACCCCGCAGGAACCCGATGCCGATCCCCAGGAAGCTGCCGAGCAGGACGAAGTTGCTGAAGTAGGACAGGTAGATGACCCGCGAGCCGGTCCAGCGGATGAGGGCCAGCTCGACGAAGAGCATCAAAGCGCTGAGGAGCACCAGCCGGAGACGCGGACGGGACGCGACCGCGGCCAGGGCGCCGACCGATCGGTTCATGTGGTGCGAACCGTAGCCGAAGTCACGTGCCGCTGACGAGACCGCCGCCGCGGCCGTCCGCCCTCCAGGCTGCCCCTGGCTCGGCAGGGACAGGATCGGCCCGTACAACGAACTGCCTCTCGTCCGCCAACTTGACCCGGATGGCGATCTGGCCGACATCGTTGATCGACACCGGATTGAGCGCAAAATCGACGATCGCGGAGCCGAACAGAGGTGCGCCCAAGGAGAGCAGGCAATCGGTCAGGGGGTCCGGCCCGGTGAACACCCCGAGTTCACCGCCTCTCGGCGTGGCATAGAACACGATTCTGTCCTCGTTGGTGAGAAGCACTCCGCGGAAGCCCTCGAAGACGCCGGTCTGGTCAATGACGGTCGCGATCTCTCCCGCAGACACCACGAACACCCCCGAGCTTCCGTGTCGAAGCGAGCCGCAGAAGGCCACTGTCCCCCGATCGTTCATGATCGGGATTTGACCGAGGTCGGTGAAGAGGTCGCCTGTCTCTGCAACCGTGGTCAGCGGCCCACCGTCGCCCATGAAGATGCCCTGGCTTCCCGACGTGAGGTCGGCGCGAAACACGACTGCGCCGTGGCTGTTGATGACGGGAAGCCCGTGGAAGGCGTTGAAGACCCCGCCTGTTGTCGCGATCGTCCTGATCGCGCGGTCATCGCCCGTGAAAATGCCGCTCTCTCCGGACTCCATAACGGCCCGGAAGGCCACGATTCCGTCATCGTTCATGGTGGGCCCCAGCGGGCCGCCTCTATCGGCCAGGCTGATGATCTGACCGTCGCGCGCCAGCATGACCCCGGGACGTCCCGACCTGAAGCTCGCATAGAAGCACGTTGCCCCGTCGCGATTGATATCGGGGTGGCTGCTGACTTCGCTGAACGGACCCGTGACTGGATCGATGACCGTGGAGATCGATCCGTCGGCGGCGGTGTACACACCGGAACCGCCGCCCTTCAGCGTCGCCTGAAACGCCACCACGCCACGGTTGTTCAGCGAGGCCACGTAGGGGGTGAAGTCCCCAAAGCGGTCGCCCGTATCCGCAACGGGAACGAGGGTGTACGAGCCGCTCTGAAATGCGTGTTCCACGTTGATTCCTCCGGTCATGGCCGCAACCCGTCCGGACGACCTACACGGCTGGAGCGGCCCCGAACCATCAACCACACCGCCGTCCCGCCGATGAGGTAGCCGCTGCCCTGCACCACCAGCAACAGCACCACCGGCACGAACTGGCCGAGCACGCCGGCGCCGATGGCGCCGATCATCGCGCCCAATCCCGCAACTGCACCGATTGCGCCCACCACGCGTCCGCGGTGGCTGTCCTCCGTCTGCGACTGCTGGAGGGTGGTGATGGCCGCTCCCATCGCGGCGCCCGGCACGCCCACGATGACCAGCATCACCAGGGCCGGCGCGATGTGCGGGTAGAGCACGGGATACGTGAAGAGCACCAGGTCAATCGCCCCGAAGGCAAGCGCCCCACCGATGAGCAGCCGCAGCGGATTCAGCCGCGCCCCCAGCCGCGCGATCACGAGCGCCCCGGCCAGGCCACCGATCGCCTGGGTGGAGAGCACCCAGCCGTAGCCGGTGCTATCGGACTGCAACGGACCCACCACCCACGGCACGAACAGGGCACCGGTCAGCCCCTCGCCGACAGCCGTGATCACGGCGAACACCATCAGCGCCCGCAGGACCGGCTGATGGATCACCAGCCGAAGCCCGTCGCGCCACTCTCGCCCCAGGCGACGCCAGGCTGAGAGCGCCGCGTGCTCCAACGACTCGGTCACGCGATGCGCCGTGGGCGCCGATCTGATGAGCGCCAGCATTCCGGCCGAGGCCACGAATGACACTGAATCGACGACGGCAACCGCGGAGAGGCCGCCCGTCGCGACCACCACACCGCCGATCGCCGGCCCGATCAACCGAGACAGATGCCGGCCAACGCCACTCACCGCATTGGCGGTGAGCAGCTCGTCCTCCCCGCCCTCGAGCAGGGACGGCATGAGGGCTACCTGCGCCGGTTGGAAGAGCTGCGAGATGCTGCTCTCCAGCACCAGGACGGCGTAGATCACCCAGAGCCCAAGCTGCGGGACCAGCAGCAGTGGCAGCAGACTGGCGGCCTGGAGGAGGTTGACCGTCACCATCAGGCGTTTGCGGTCCCATCGGTCCACGTAGACCCCCGCCACCGACCCGAGCAGGATGTTCGGAACCAGGAACGCCAGCAGCATGCCGGCGGTGGCCAGCGTCGAATTCGTGAGGCGGAAGATCTCGTAGGGCAGGCCCACGAAGAGCACGAAGTCGCCAAGCTGCGAGACGAACCCGCCGAACCACAGCAGGGCGTAGTTGCGCTGGCGGAGGATGCTGAGCATCCGCGGATTATCGGGCCGAGGGCGAGACGGTCAGGCCGATTCCTCGGGCATGAAGGTCAGGATCCAGGCGCTCTGCGCGCCGAGCAGGACCAGGAGCACGACGGCGATCGCCTCGATCTGGATCGGGGCGAGGCCAAGATCCAGGTTGCGGACGAAATCCGGCATCAGGGCGACAAAGCAGACCAGCCCGTAGAGCGGGACGCCGACCCACTGGATCAGCGCGACACGCCGGGCCTCGCCCATGTGACGCCGAATCGTGGCGGCCTGCATGAGCGACCCAATGAGGCCGAGCGCCCCGGCGGTGAAGAAGGTGATCCGCCACATCAGGCTGACATCCGGGGCGACAATCGCGAGCAGCGACATGGCGCCCGGCAGCAGGAAATGGAGCGAGACGACGTAGGCCATCCGCCGACTGGCCGGGTGACGCAACCACTCGGATCGGCTCTGGCAGGCGACCCACCATAGCCCGAGGAGCGTGAAGCTGAGCCCAGCGGTGATGCCATAGAAGGCGGTGAGATCCATGTGCTCTCCTCAGCCCGGGGGCCAGGACATGGGGCGGCCGCCGAGCAGGTGGAAGTGGAGATGGAATACGCTCTGCCCGGACTCCGGTCCGACATTGCTGATGATCCGATAGCCCGCGAGGCCAGCCTTGCTCGCCACGTGGCGGAGCGCTCCGAAGAGGGCGACCAGCAGGTCGCCATCGGCATCGGTCAGGTCTGCCGCTGAAGCCAGGTGCCGGCGCGGGATGGCCACCACGTGCGTCGGTGCCTTCGGGTTGATGTCGTGGAACACGATCACCGACTCGTCCTCGAAGACGCGGTCGGCCGGGATCTCGCCCGCCGCGATGCGGCAGAAGAGGCAGTCGGCCTGGTAGGTGGGATCGCGATCGGCCATGTGCGGAGCCTAGGCGAAGTCGCCGGTCCGCGACAAGATGGCCGCCGCCACCGCGAC
>CAZDAV010000046.1:0-7620 GCA_964503725.1 uncultured Steroidobacteraceae bacterium | reverse complement strand
TCGCCTACGAGCTGGCGATCATCGTGCGCGAGGGGATCCGGCGCATGTACGGCGACCCGGGCGAGGACATCTTCTACTACCTGACCCTGTACAACGAGAACTGGGCGATGCCGCCCAAGCCCGAGGGCGTCGAGGAGGGCGTGCTGCGCGGCCTCTACCGCTTCCGGGTTGGCGATCGAGGCTCGCGGCGCATCCAGCTGCTGGCATCCGGCTCGATCCTGCACGAGGCGCTGCGCGCCGCCGACCTGCTGGCGGAGCGCTACGACACCGCCGCCGACGTGTGGAGCGTCCCCTCCTTCCAGCAGCTGCGCAACGACGCGCTGTCGGTCGAGCGCTGGAACCGGCTGCATCCCGATGCCGAGGCGCGGGTCCCGTACGTGGTCCAGCAGCTGGGCTCGACGACCGGCCCGATCGTCGCCGCCACCGACTACCTCAAGGCGCTGCCCGAGATGGTGGCGCGCTGGATCGATCGGCCCTTCACGGTGCTGGGGACCGATGGCTTCGGCCGCAGCGACACCCGCGAGGCGCTGCGCATCCACTTCGAGGTGAGCCCCGAGCAGATCGCGTATGCCGCGCTCCACGGCCTGTGCCTCACCGGCGCCGCGGACCGCAGCGAGCTGACCAAGGCGATCGGCGAGCTGGGGATCGACCCCGAGCGCCTCGACCCGCGCGAGGCGTAGGCGGGCTAGGCGCCGCTGAGTCGACGCGTCGCGCGGAGCGGCGCCCCGCATTCGCCGCAGAAGCGATGGTCGGGGTCTGCCCACGCATCGCAGTGGAAGCAGCGCCGGGGGGCAAGAGAGCGCAGGACAGCCAGCAGGCCGGCCATCGCCGCCCGCGCCGCTCGCGACAGGTCCGCGCGACTGCGTGACACCGCCCTGACGGGCGCGGCTGGACGACGCGCTGGCGGCGGCGCAGCGGGGCGGATGCGCGGCTGGCGGCGGGAGGTGGCCGACCAGAAGATCAACCGGGCCCGGTCGTACTCCGCCCGCGAACCGGCGTCGGTAAGCAGGGAGCGCACCGCGTTGACCACCTGCATCTCCTCGGTGGCGCGCTGCGACCCATTGCGGTCAGGGTGAAAGGCGCGCGCCAACCGGCGGCAGGCCGCCACGATCTCGACGCGTCCGGCGCTCGGGGGCACCCCCAGCAGCCGGTAGACGTCGCGATCCGGCTCGTAGGGCAGGAGGCTGAGGTCCATCGGGCTTGGTTGGATGGTAGCCGATGGTGCCCACTGTAACCAATCGGGGCGTAGGCGGTGCTCAGGGCGCCGACTCGCGGGCTGTCAGGACGCGTGTGCTGCACGGCTGCACGGCTGCACAGGCGGGCTTGACAGAGCCCGGGGACCCACCGGCGCCCTCCAGCGGGAACCTAACTTGCCAATTTGATGGCTGACGAAAGAAAATGGCAATCTGGTATTGACAAGTGATAAGCCATGCTCTATTCTCGCGGCAGAACTACGAAAACAACCGAGTCGCTTAGCAAAACCGAAGGAGCGCAACACAAATGTTGGACAACCAGTTCCAGTTCGCGATCCAGGCCACCGAGGACCGGATCCGCGCCATCCGCTCGCGCAAGTCGCCTGTGGACGGCAGCATCAAGCGCATCTTCCGCCTCGGCGGAGAGCGCCTGGCCATTCGACTCAGCGGGCGCCGGTAGATGGCTCGCGACGTCATCTCCACCTGCCCCGTCTGCGAGGGCGAGCTGGCGATCACCCGCCTGCATTGCAGGAGCTGCGGGACCGCGCTGGAGGGCGAGTTCGGGGTCGGCCGCTTCGGTCGCCTGTCCCGTGAGCAGCTCGCCCTCCTCGAGTCCTTCCTCCGCTCGCGCGGCAACCTGAAGGACCTCGAGCGCGAGCTCGGCATCTCCTACCCCACCGTGCGCGGCCGGGTCGAAGCACTCGTCCGAGCGCTCGGCCTCTCCGATGGCGAGGCGCCGGCCACGGATGAGCCGATGGCTGCCGACGCGCCGAATCCCACCGCCGACGACGCCGCCGATGAGCGCCGCGCCATCCTGGAACGACTCTCCCGTCGCGAGATGTCGGCCGAGGATGCTGCCGAAGCGCTCCGCGCGCTCGGGGGTGAATGAGCCATGGGCACCTACGTCCGCACCCAGACCATCGACCATGCCATTGGCGAGCGCGGAATCCTGTCGCTCAGCGTCACGTCGGGCGATGTCCGGGCTCGCGCGGTACCTGGCGGCGAGGCGCATGTGCGCGCCACGTTCGAGATCGGAGCCTCGTCCGATGCGGAGGCAGATCGAATCTTCGAAGCGGCGCAGCTGCGCGTGCAGCGCGGCGACGGCCAGCTGACGGTCGAGGAACATGAAGGCGGCGACTCCCTCGGCTCGGTCATCACCCGCATCTTCAGCGGCAGCGGCCACGTCGAGCTGACCGTCGAGGCCGACATCCCCACCGCGGCCAACGTGCGCCTCACGGGTGTCTCGTCCGACATGGAGATCGGCGGCATGCAGGGCGAGCAGCGCTACCGAACGGTCTCGGGCGACCTGATGCTCTCCAACCTGGGAGGCTCGATTCGCCTCGACACGGTGTCCGGCGACGCGACCGTCCGGGCCGATCAGCCGATCGGGCTCCAGGCCCAGACAGTCTCCGGCGACCTGCACGTCACCGTCCCCCTGCTCCACAGCCTGCGCGCAAATACCGTCTCGGGGGACGTCGAGATCGAGGCAGAGCTGGCTGCCGACGGCGACTTCCGGGTCGAGACGGTGAGCGGCGACCTCGTCGTCGGCCTGCTCGGCAACGCCACCTTCGAGGTACATGGTCTCTCGACCGACGTCAACAGCGAGCTCGACCATCGGCTCGAGGGCCAGGTCGATCGGCGACGCCTGATCATCGGCAGCGGCGGACCACGACTGGTCTTCAACTCCATGTCGGGAGACGTGGACGTGCGCCGTCCGCGACGCATCAGCGCCGTTGTCAGGCCCGCCAAGCCCGCGACGGCACCAACGGCCGCGCAAGGCGAGTCCCAACTCGAAGTGCTGCGCGCCCTGGAGCGTGGCGAGATCGATGTCGACGAGGCGACGCGCCGCCTGGCGGGCGGGGCCTGAGATGGGCGACGAGCTGGCAACAGTCCTGCGCCTGGTGGCGGAGGGCAAGCTGAGCGCGGAGGAGGCTGCCCCGATCATCGAGGCGCTGGGACGCCCCGCTGCGCCAAGACCGCCCGAGCCGCCCTTCCCGTTCGGCTCGGCCGGCGTCACGCCTGGCAAGGGGAGCCGTGGGCGGCGGGTGCGGATCCAGGTCAGCGAGCGAGGCCGGCGGGTCGTGGATGTCCGCATCCCCCTCGCCTTCGCCGCCATGGCCGCCCGCATGGTGCCCGGGATCCCCGACAACTACGCCGCGCTCATCGAGCAGGCGGTCGAGACCGACATGGTCGGCCCGATCGTGGATGCGGAGGATGAGGACGGCGGCTCGGTCCTGATCAGCGTCGAATGAAGGCGACCGCATGACGGTGGAGTCAACCGGCCCCGCCATCGAGGCGATCGGCCTGGTCAAGGAGTTCGAGCGCGGCCGCCGCACGCTCTGGCAGCGGATGCGCCGCGAGCCGGACATGCGCGAGCGCTTCCGAGCGGTCGACGGTATCGATCTGCGCGTCGAGCGCGGCGAGATCTTCGGCGTGCTGGGACCTAACGGCGCCGGCAAGACGACGACCCTGAAGATGCTGGCCACGCTGCTGGAGCCGACCAGCGGGACGGCCCGGATCCTCGGCCGCGACGTGGTGCGCGACGCGCGCGATGTACGTCGCAGCATGGGCGCGGTCCTCTCCGACGGGCGGAGCCTGTATTGGAAGCTGACCGCACGCGAGAACCTCGAGTACTTCGCGGCCCTCTACCACGTCCCGCCGGCGATGAAGAAGGAGCGCATCGCATCGGCGCTGGCGGCCGTTCATCTGGAGGATCGGGCTGACGACTACGTGGAGCGCTACAGCACCGGCATGCGGCAACGCCTGGTGCTGGCCCGTGCCCTGGTGCCGGATCCGGAGCTGCTGCTCCTTGACGAGCCGACGGTGGGCTTGGACCCGCAGTCGGCGCGCGACCTTCGCGACCGGGTTCGCGACATGCGCGCGCAGGGCCGCACCGTGCTGCTGACCACGCACTACATGGAGGAGGCGGACCAGCTCTGCGACCGGATCGCGATCATCGACCACGGGCACATCGTGGCGCTCGACACTCCCGCTGCCCTGAAGCGCACCATCGCGGCGACCGAGGTCGTGCGGCTGGAGATCGAGGCCGGCCAGAACGACGCCGCCCTCATCGCCCGACTGGAGCAGGCCGGCTCGCTCGCCCACCAGGAGCGGACCGACGGCGTGCTGTCGGTCACGATCCATTGCCGCAGCGCACGCGACTTCGTGCCGGCCGCCTTCGACGCCGCGCTGTCCGAGGGCGCCGTCATCGCCCACGTCGAGGTGGTGCCGGTGACGCTGGAAGACGTCTTCCTGTCGCTGACCGGCCGGGCGCTGCGCGAATGAGATGGCGGGACGTTGCCGGCGACCTGCGCGCCTTCGCCGCGGCCGGGCTCAAGGAGTGGCGCATCCTGCGCCGTTACCCGACCAGGTTCCTGGGATTCCTGTTCTGGCCGATCGTGATGCCGGCGTTCTACGTTCTCCAGGCACGCGGCTTCGCCGGCAACAGCCAGGCCTCCATGGACGCCTTCGCGGCTCGGGCCGGCACATCGGACATCGTCGGCTTCCTGTTCCTTGGGTTCAGCGCCTACATGTGGATCAGCATGGTGCTGTGGGGCCCCGGCACCGCCCTGCGCACCGAGCAGGTGCGCGGCTCGCTCGAGGCACTCTTCCTGACCCCGGTTTCGCGCCTGGTGATCCTGTTCGGCCCGGCATTCAGCCAGATCGTCTGGGCGCTCTACATGTTCGGGCTGGTGGGTATGGCGCTGGTCTTCCTGTTCGGCGTGCCGATCGGCTTCGCCGAGGCGCTGCGCGCACTTGCCGTCATCGTCGTATCGGTTCCGGCGCTGTATGGGCTGGGGGCGCTCTTCGCATCGGTCGTGCTGCGCTTCGGCGAGGTGAGCGCCCTGGTCCAGACGGTTCGCGGCGTCTTCACCGTCTTCTGCGGCATGACCTTCCCGATCGTCGTGCTCCCCGAGTGGGGCCGCGCCGTGGCGCTGACGCTGCCGCCCACCTACCTCATCGGCGGGCTGCGGAGCGTGCTGCTGACCGAGGCGGACCTCGTCTCAGTGATCCCCAATCTGGCGATCCTGCTGGCGTTCGGCCTCTTCCTGTGCGGGGCGGCGGTCGTCGCGTTTCGCCACACGGAGCGCTATGCCCGGCGGGGCGGCAGCCTGGCGCAGTACTGATGGGCGACACCACGCTCGAGCTGCGGGCGGCCTTCGCGATCGCGCGTAAGGAGCTGCTCACCGCGGTGCGCTATCCGTTGCAGCTGGTGACGGAGGTGGCCCAGCCGTTCTACCAGTTCCTGCTCCCCAGCCTGCTGCTGGGGGCGACCTTCGCGGTGAATGGCCGCTCGCTCGGGCTGCAGTCGCTGACCGGGACGGAGAACCTGGCCGGCTACCTCTTCCTGGGCGTTGTGGTGGGGGGCATGGTCGGCACCGCCTTCTGGGACATGGCGTTCAGCTTCCAGCGCGAGATGGACACCGGCACGCTGGAGCAGACCTGGCTCTCGCCCACGCGCCCGGAGACCTTCGTGCTGGGGCGCGCCATCAGCGGCGGGCTCATCGCCGGCGCCGCCAGCGCCATCCTGGTCGGCATCGGGCTCGCCTTCTTCGGCGCCGCGATCGGGCCAGGCCTGCTGCTGGCCCTGCCGGCGCTGCTGCTGGCGATGGTCAGCATGGTCGGCATCGGCTACCTCGTCGCGTCGGCCGTGCTGGTCCTGCGCGATCCGAACTTCTTCGTCGACGCCACCAACTTCCTGTTCGCCATGATCAGCGGCGTCGCCTTCCCGGTGCTGGTGCTGCCGTGGTTCATTCGGCCGATCGCCTACCTGCTGCCGACCACGTACGCGGTCGACCTGCTGCGGGTCTACGCGCTCGGCACGAGACCCCTGCTCGATCCGGCGCTGGAGTGGGTGGCGCTGGCCGGGCTGTCCGCGGCGCTGATCGTGATCGGGCGGATCGTCTTCCGGCGGACCGAGCATCGGCTTCGCGTGCGGGGGACCCTGGGACAGCACTAGGTCCCTACAATCGGCGGACGTGACCTCGCCCGCCGCGCATCCATCCGGCCCATGGTGGGCGGGCGCCGTCATCTACCAGGTCTATCCGCGCAGCTTCGCCGACGCCAACGGCGACGGCGTGGGCGACCTGGCGGGCCTCCTCTCCCGCCTGGACCACCTGGCCGGGACCGATGCCTCCCTGGGCGTGGATGCCGTCTGGCTCTCCCCCATCTTCCCCTCCCCGCTGGCCGATTACGGGTACGACATCGCCGACTACACCGATGTGGCGGCCGAGTTCGGCAGCCTCGCCGATCTGGACCGCCTGGTCGAGGCACTCCACGCCCGCGGCGTCCGGCTGCTGCTCGACCTGGTGCCGTGCCACACCTCGGTGGCGCATCCGTGGTTCATCGAGAGCCGCGCCTCGCCCGGCAGCGCTCGACGTGATTGGTACACCTGGGCCGATCCGGGGGTCGACGGCGGGCCGCCGAACAACTGGCGTGCCGCCTTCGGCGGCTCCGCCTGGGAGCTGGATCCGGCGAGCGGCCAGTACTACCTGCACTCGTTCTACCCCGAGCAGCCGGACCTCAACTGGCGCAACCCGGCGGTCGCCGAGGCGATGGCGGGGGTGATGCGCTTCTGGTTCGATCGGGGCGTCGACGGCTTCCGGGTGGATGCCATCGCCCACGCCATGAAGGACCCGCTGCTGCGCGACAACCCGCCGACCCGCGCACCGATCGCCCCCTTCCCGCTCGACTCGACCGGGCAGCACCGCCTCTGGAACCTTGACCGGCCCGAGACGATCGACGTGGTCCGCGGCCTGCGCGCCGTCGCCGACGAATATCCGGAGCGGCTGCTGATCGGCGAGGCGTATGTGCCGGCTGAGCGCCTCACGGCCTACCTTGGCGACGGCGCCGACGACGCCTTCCCGCGTGCCTTCGACTTCGAGCTGGCCCTGGTCGACTGGGGGGCGGATGCGTTCCGACGCACCATCGAGCGCGGAGAACGCTTCACGCCGCCGGGGCTGGAGCCGACCTGGACCCTCTCGAACCACGACCTGTCGCGCCACGCCACCCGCTTCGGGGAGCGGCGCGCCCGGCTGGCCGCCCTGCTGCTGCTCAGCCTGCGCGGCAGCATCTGCCTGTATGCCGGGGAGGAGATCGGGATGGTCGACGCTGTGGCGCTCCCTGGCGGGCCGCACGACCGCGCCGGGCGGGACGTCGCGCGCACTCCGATCCAATGGGACGCCACCCCCAACGGCGGCTTCACGGCAGGGACCCCATGGCTGCCGCTGGTCGATCCGCAGACGCGCAACGTGGCGGCGCAGGCGGCAGACCGGCAGTCATTGCTGAGCCTCTACCGCCGCCTGCTCGAACTGCGTCGCAGTTCCGCGGCCCTGCGGCATGGGGCGCTGACCGTCGTCGCAGACCTGCCGCCCGAGGTGCTGGGCTGGACGCGCGAGGCGCCCGGCGAGCGGCTGCTGCTGCTGGC